>DASWBQ010000165.1:0-30375 GCA_036390535.1 Gemmatimonadales bacterium
ACCGGCTCGGTCCGGAACTCGCCCTCCCAACGCGCCATCACCCCGCTGGCGACACAATTGCCGAGCAGGTTCACCGACGTCCGGGCCATGTCCATGAAAGCGTCGACCCCCAGGATCACGGCGACTCCCTCGAGCGGCAGCCCGAACGTCGTCAAGGTGCCGGACAGGATCACCAGCGAGGCGCGCGGCACTGCGGCGACCCCCTTCGAGGTCAGCATCAGGGTCAGCATCATCAGCAACTGCTGCCCCAACGAGAGGTCGATCCCCGCCGCCTGGGCGACGAAGACCGAGGCCAGCGCCAGGTAGAGGGTCGAGCCGTCGAGGTTGAAGGAGTATCCCGTGGGCATGACGAACGAGACGATCCGGCGCGGGACGCCGTATTTCTCCATGTTCTCCATCGCCAGCGGCAGGGCCGCTTCCGACGAGGCAGTCGTGAAGGCGATCAGCCATGGTTCCTTGACGTACTTCCAGAAGTCGCGGAGCGGCAGCCTGGCCAGCAGCAGGACCGGGATCAGCGCGACGACCACGAACACCACCAGCGCCAGGTACAGCGTTCCCACCAGCTTGCCGAGGCCGATCAGCACCTCGAGGCCGTTCTTGCCGATGGTGGCCGTCATCGCGCCGAAGATGCCGATCGGCGCGAACTTCATCACGATGTTGGTGAACTTGAACATCGTTTCGGCGAGGCCCTCGGTGGTGCCGAGGAGATAGTCCTTCGGGCGACCGGCCTTGACCATCGTCAGGGCGGCCGCGAAGAGCACCGTGAAGAAGACCACCTGCAGGACCTCGTTCTTCGCGGCGGCGTCGAAGAAGCTGGCGGGGACGGTGTGCTCGAGCACCCCCGCCAGGGTCACCGGGGTGCTGGCGAAGGCCTTCGCCTCCTCGCCGGACACGTCGAGCGAGACGCCCTCACCGGGCCGGAAGAGGTTGACGGCGGCCAGACCGACGAAGAGCGCCACCGTGGTGACGACCTCGAAGTAGACGATCGAGCGGAAGGCCAGCCGCCCGACCCGGGCGAGGTCGTCACCGTGGCCCGCGATCCCGACCACCAGCGTCGCGACGATGAGCGGCACCACGATCGACTTGATCATCCGGATGAAGATGTTGGACAGCGGCTTCACCGCCGTGCCCACGTCGGTCTGGGTCCACACGGTGTAGTCGAGGTACCCGACCACGACACCGGCGATCGTGGCGATAATGATCCACTGGCTGAGCGAGATCCGCTTCAGGAAGGCCCACATCGCTCAGCGCCCCGCCAGCGCGCCGGCCTTGGCTTCGATCCCGGCCAGCAGGTCCGCGTACGACTTCGCGAAGCTCTTCACGCCTTCGACCTCCAGGGTGTGAGTGACCGCCGCGAGGTCGATCCCCGCGTCGGCGAGGGCCTGCAGCTGGCCCGGTGCCCTGGCCATCCCTTCACCGATCCGGACGTTCGGCTGGCCGTGGTCCCGGTAGGCGTCGAAGGTCGCGGGAGGGAGGGTGTTCACCGTCTGCGCCGCCACCAGCGCCTCGACGTAGTAGACGTCCGGATAGGCCGGGTCCTTGGTGCTGGTCGAGGCCCAGAGGGGCCGCTGCACCCTCGCCCCCCGGGCGGCCAGCCCTTCCCAGCGCGGCCCGCAGAAAGTGTCCTGGAAGACGGCGTAGGCTGCGCAGGCATTGGCGATGGCCGCCGTCCCGCGGAGCGCCCTGGCGCCGCCGTTGGCGTCGAGCCAGCTGTCCACCTTCCCGTCGAGCCGGCTCACGAAAAAGCTGGCGACCGAGGCCAGCCGCCCGACGGCATCGGGGCGCGCCGCCGCCGCCTGCTCCACTCCCTGCAGGAACGCCTCGATCACCTGACGGTACCGGTCCACCGAGAAGAGGAGGGTGACATTGACGTTGATGCCGTCGGCCAGGCAGCGGGTAACGGCGGGAAGCCCCTCGAGCGTGCCCGGAATCTTGATCATCGCATTGGGCCGGTCGACCGCGGCCCAGAGGCGCCGCGCTTCCGCCACCGTGGCCTCGGTGTCGTGCGCCAGGGTGGGACTCACCTCGAGCGAAACCAGGCCGTCCACGCCTTTGGTGCCCCGATGGACGCCGGCAAAGGCGTCGCAGGCCTCCTGCACGTCGGCCACGGCCAGCGCCTCGAAGATCTGCGCCGCGGTCCGCCCCTCGGCCGCCAGACGGCGGATGTCATCGTCGTAGAGCGCACTGCCCGAGACCGCCTTCTCGAAGATGGTCGGGTTCGAGGTCATCCCCAGCAGGCCGTCCTCGGCAATCAGGCGGGCCAGCTCGCCTCCGCGGACCAGGTCGCGGGTGATGTAGTCGTACCAGGGACTCTGGCCCAGGCCACCGAGCGCCACCAGCGGATTGGTCATCGTCATCTCCCGGCTAGGACGCGCCGCACCAGGTCGGCGATGCGCTCCGCGGTGAACCCGAACTCCTGGAAAAGCCGGTCGCCTGGCGCGGACGCCCCGAACCGGTCGAGCCCGGCACTGGTCCCGCGGTCGGTGACCCACCGGCACCATCCGAAGGTGGTGGCGGCCTCGACCGAGACCCGGGCGGTGATCGCGGGCGGCAGTACCTCGTCACGCCAGGCCGGCGGCTGGGCCTCGAACCACTCCCATGACGGCAGCGAAACCACCCGCACGCGGAGCCCCTCGCCCTCGAGCACCTTGGCAGCTCCGAGCGCCACGGCTACCTCGGACCCGGTGGCGATGAGGATTGCCTGCGGACCGTTTGCCGGCTCATACAGGACGTACCCGCCCCGGCGGGCGCCCGCTGCGGGAGCCAGGACGGCCCGGTCGAGGACCGGCAGCTTCTGCCGGGTCAGGACGATCGCCGTGGGCCCGTCGGTCCGGCTCAGCGCCATCCGCCACGCCTCCGCGGTCTCGTTGGCATCGGCGGGCCGGATCACCCTGACGTTGGGAATCGAGCGCAGCATCGCCAGCTGCTCGATCGGCTGGTGGGTGGGGCCGTCCTCACCGACGCCGATGGAGTCGTGGGTGAAGACATAGATGACCGGCAGTCCCATCAGCCCGGCCAGCCGGATCGACGGCTTCATGTAGTCGGCGAAGACCAGGAAGGTGCTCCCGAAGGGGCGGATGCCGCCGTGCGCCGCCATCCCGTTCATCGTGGCGGCCATCCCGTGCTCGCGGATGCCCCAGTGGAAGCTCCGGCCCACGGCGGTGGGAGTGAAGGTGCCGCCATGCTTCACGGTGACGCCGGTGCTTCCCGCCAGGTCGGCGGAACCGCCCGCCAGGGCGGGCACGGCCGGCATCAGGGCATCGAGGACCTTCTGCGATGCCTGCCGGGTGGCAAGGCCTCCCCCTTCGAAGACCGGGAGGCCTCGATCCCACCCGGCCGGCAACGCACCCGCCATCCGGCCCCGGAACTCCGCCGCCAGCTCCGGGTAGGCACCAGCGTACGCGGTCATCCGGGTCTCCCACTCGGCATGCCAATGCCGGCCGCGCTGGAGCACCTGTCCCATGTCCGCGCGCGCCTCCTCGGGGACGTGGAACGGTTCGTCAGGCCAGCCGAGAATCTTCTTGGTGGCCGCGATCTCGGCCGCGCCAAGTGGAGCGCCGTGGGCCTCGGAGGTGTTTCGCTTGGTGGGGGCCGGGTCCGCAATGACGGTGCGGAGGATCACCAGAGTCGGCAGGTCGGACTGCATCGACGCCGCGGCCAGGGCCGCATCGATCGCGGCAAGGTCGTTCCCGTCATCGACACGGAGCACCTGCCAGCCGTAGGCCTCGAAGCGCTGCCCGACGTCCTCCGAGAAGGTGAGGGAGGTGGCCCCGTCGATGGTGATCCGGTTGTCGTCGTAAATCAGGGTCAACTTGCCCAGCCGCAGGTGCCCGGCCAGGGAGGCGGCCTCGGCCGCAACCCCTTCCATCAGGTCCCCATCGCTCACCAGCGCCCAGGTGCGGTGGTCGACGATCTGGTGGCCGGGGCGGTTGAACTGGTCGGCCAGCAGCCGCTCGGCGATGGCCATCCCGACCGCGTTGCCGACGCCCTGGCCGAGCGGACCGGTGGTGGTCTCGACCCCGGGCGCGTGGCCGCGCTCCGGATGCCCCGGGGTCCGGGAGCCCCACTGGCGAAAGGCCCGGATGTCCTCGAGGCTCAGGTCGTAGCCGCTCAGGTGGAGCAGTCCGTAGAGCAGCATCGAGGCATGACCGCAGGAGAGCACGAACCGGTCGCGATCGGCCCACTCGGGCGCGCCGGGATGATGGCGGAGGTGGCGGGTCCAGAGGACATACGACGCCGGGGCAAGCGCCATGGGCGTGCCGGGGTGGCCCGACTGGGCCTGCTCCACGGCCTCCATGGCGAGCACCCGGATCGTATTGATGCTACGCCAGGCCGCACCCTCGAATGCCGGGGGCTGGGTCGTCAGGGGAGGCTCCTGCAGGTTAGGATTGCGCGAGATAGAAAGGGCGTGAGACCGTGGTCTCGACGGCGGTGAAAGATAATCCCACTCGGGCGGACACCACCCGCACCGGGAGTCGGCCGGCCGGCCGGTCCGCCCTGGTGGTCGGGGCCGGGCTGGGGGGCCTGGCGACGGCTGCCCGGCTGCAGCACGCCGGCTGGCAGGTGACGATTCTCGAGCGCCACGGCCATCCCGGTGGACGCGCCGGACTCTGGGTGTCCGAGGGCTTCCGGTTCGACACCGGTCCTTCGCTGGTCCTGATGGTCGAGTACTGGCAGCAGCTGTTCCGCGACCTGGGCCGCCGGCTGGAGGACTACCTGAGCTTCGTCCAGCTCGATCCCAACTACCGGATCCACTATCACGACGGCTCCACCCTGGAGATCACCAGCCGCCTCAACGTGATGATGGAGAATGTCGAGCGGATCGAGCCCGGTGCCGGCCAGAAGCTCCTCGAGTTCCTGGCGCACACCGGGAAGCTGTACCGCGACGGCCTGGGGTTCATCGACCGCAACATGCATCGCCCCGGCGCGATGCTGAACCCAGCCGCTGGGGCGACGCTGCTCGGAGGCGGCGCGTTCGGCGACCTGCGCACCATGGTCGGCAGGTTCTTCCGTGACGACCGGCTCCGGGACGCCTTCACCTTCCAGTCGCTCTACCTGGGGCTGTCGCCGTTCGCCTCCCTGGCGATCTATGGACTGCTGCCGTATACCGAAGTCGCTGGTGGGCTGCACTATCCGATGGGTGGCATGCACGCGCTCCCCCTCGCCGTGGAACGGCTCTTCCTCGAACTGGGCGGCGAGGTTCGCTATGGCGCCGAGGTCACCCGCTTCGAGCAGGCTGGCCGAACCGTACAGGCCGTCGTTCTGGCCGACGGATCCCGGCTCACCGCCGACGTTGTGGTGGCCAACAGCGACCTGCCGTACACCTACCAGTCGCTCACGGGGAGGCCGCTGCCGGGTGTCGACCGGAGGGAGTTCAGCTGCTCGGTGGTGCTGATGTACCTGGGGGTGAACCGGCGCTATCCCCAGCTGCTGCACCACAACCTCGTGGTGTCCGAGAACATGCGGGCAGATTGCGAGCGGATCTTCCACCGCCACGAGATGCCGGACGCTCCACCGTATTACATCTGCGCCCCCACCCGCACCGACCCGTCACTGGCGCCGGCCGGGTCGGAACTGCTGTTTGTCCTGGCCCTGGCCCCGAGCCAGGACCCCGCCCGGCCGATCGACTGGTCGGTGGAGGGGCCGCGGTTCGGGGACAAGATGCTCGACCGGCTGGAGCGGTTCGGCCTGACCGATCTTCGCAGGCACATCGTGACCCGGCGGATCGTCACTCCGGCCGAGTTTACGGGCAACTACGGCAACCTCCGGGGTGAGGCCTTCGGGCTGTCCCACGGGCTGACCCAGATCGGGTACTTCCGCCCGCACAACCGGCACAAGACGCTCCGGAACCTCTATTTCGTGGGCCAGAGCACGCATCCCGGCTGCGGCCTGCCCATGGTGCTCATCTCCGCCCGGCTTGCCGCCGAGCGGGTCCTCGAGGAACAGGGAGCGACACGGTGAACGAGGCGCTCCGGCTGAGTTATGCCAGGGCGGAGCGCGCCACCGCGGAATCGGCCAGGAGCTTCCACTTCGCCAGCCGGTTCCTTCCTGAGGAAAAGCGGCGGGCGATCTTCGCGCTGTACGACTACTGCCGCCACGCCGACAACCTGGTGGACGCCCGGGGAGACCGGCCCGTGGCCGTGGTGCGCGCGGACCTGGCCCGGCTGGCAGAGGAAGTCCGGGCGATCCATGCCGGCGGGACCGCCAGCGAGCGGTGGCTGGCGCTGGCCGACACGCTGCATCGCTTCCCGGTGCCCGAAGCGCCCCTCCTCGCGCTGCTGGAGGGCGTCGCCATGGATCTTGACCCGGTCATCGTCGAGGACTGGCCCCAGCTGGAGCGCTACTGCTATCTGGTGGCCGGCGTGGTCGGTCTGATGCTCGGTCCGGTGCTCGGGGCCGAGCCCGACCGGGGCACCGGGCCCGGCATCGGGCTTGGGATCGCGATGCAGCTGACGAATATCTGCCGCGACGTCGGGGAGGACCTCGATCGGGGGCGGGTGTATTTCCCGGCGCGGGAGCTGGCCGAGTTTGGGCTCAGCCGGGAGGCCCTGGAGCGCCGGGAGGTGACGCCGGCCTTCCGGCGGTTCATGGCGTTCCAGGTGGCTCGTGCCAGGCGACTGTTCAACGAGGGCGATGTGGTGGTGCCGCTGTTCCCCGACGACGGCTCGCGGTTCACCATCCGCCTGCTGCAGCGCACCTATGCCGGCATCCTGGGAGCCATCGAGCGCAACGACTACGACGTGTTCCGACGGCGGGCGTACGTCGGCACCACGGGAAAGGTGCTGATCGTCGGCCGCGAGTGGGCCAGGCATCAATGGAGCCGGCTGATGCCGGCGGCGGTGTCGTGAGCCGGCGACCGGGTCCCGTGTCGGAGGCGTTACCCGCCGCGGGGTGGCTCGATGGACCGCTCGAGTCGCGCGATGGCTGACTACGGCGTACTCAAGACGCTCCACGTCATGGGGGCGGTGCTGCTGGCCGGCAACGTCACCGTGACCGGGGTCTGGGCGCTGTTGATGTATCGCGCCCGGCGGGAGGTGCCCTTTCGGCCGGTGGCCCGCGCGATCCTCTGGACCGACCTGCTGACGGTGGCCGGCGGGGCGATGCTCACCATCACGGGGATCCTGATGATCCGGCAGGCCCGACTGCCCTGGGCGGACCTGCCCTGGCTGATCCGGGGGATCGGCGCCCTGGCGGCCAGCACCGTGGTTTGGCTGGCGGTTCTGCTGCCGGACCAAATGCGGATGGCCCGGCTCGGTTCGGGCGATTCGGGACGGCTGCGGGTCCTGTTCCGGCGTTGGAGCGTGGTCGGATGGAGCACCACGGTGCTGCTCTATGTGGCCATCTGGTATATGGTTACCAAGTCATAGGGGAGCAGACGGCTTCCGGTGGCCCGGGGTCTGCCTTAGCTTTCATTGTTCCCCGACCCGCGCAGCGGGTCTCGTCGTTACCCATGATTGGATGCTCGTGTCACGAAGGACTCCACACCCACACCGCAGTTCCGCAGGCGCTCCCCCCGCACTTCGCCGTTCCGGCGGCAGGTCCTACCAGAAGCATCGCGAGTGGCTCCTCGAGCGGCACGGCCCGGTTTGCGCCTATTGCGGCGTGACGGGGCGGGCCGACAAGATGACCCTTGACCACGTCCGTCCCCGGCGGGGCCAGTCGGCCTACGACCGGCCGGACAACCTGGTGCTGGCCTGCAGCGACTGCAACGCGAAGAAGGCGGACACGCCGTTCATGGCGTTTCTGCTGGCGCGCCGGAGCCGCGGCGTCTACCTCCTGCACTACGGCGACCACTTGTCGGAGCCGATCAAGGAGATGGCGCGGCAGGCCTCGGAACGGCCGCTGCTCCCCCCTGAGGGCTGAAGCCCGGCGGGCCAGCAACGCAGCGGGGGCGAGACCATCGGTCTCGCCCCCGTCGTGTTTCCGCGGATTCGCTCGTGCACTCAGGCGACCGCGCCGAAGAGCGCACCGGCGGCCGCGGTGATTCCCATGGCAAGCGCCCCCCAGAAGAGTACCCGCAGCGTGCCCCTGAGCAGGGGTGCGCCCCCCACCTGAGCAGCGACCCCGCCAAGTATGGCCAGCAGGACCAGCGAGGCCCCAACGACGGTCGCCACCAGGGCCGGGCCCGGGGCGACGAGCACCATGGCCAACGGGAGGGCGGCGCCCACCGCGAAGCTGCCGGCCGAGGCCAGGGCCGCCTGGATCGGTCGGGCGCCGTGGACTTCGGTCAGCCCCAGTTCGTCGCGCGCGTGCGCACCCAGCGCGTCATGGGCGGTCAGCTGGGTCGCCACCTGGGCGGCGAGGTCCGGTGTCAGTCCCCGCCCGACGTAGATCGCGGCGAGTTCGGCGTGTTCCGCGACCGGATCGGATTCCAGTTCGGCGCGCTCACGGCCGAGGTCGGCCCGCTCGGTGTCGGCCTGGGAGCTGACGGAGACATACTCGCCGGCGGCCATCGACATCGCGCCGGCCAGCAGGCCAGCGACGCCAGACACCAGCACGGCCTGGCTGGTGGATCCGGCGGCCGCCACACCCACGATGAGACTGGCCGTGGAGATGAGGCCGTCGTTGGCGCCGAGGACCGAGGCGCGGAGCCAGCTGATCCGGCTGGTGCGGTGGAACTCGGAATTCGGCATGAGCGGCTCCATCAAGTCCCCAGGGCATCCCTCACCAGCCGGGCCTGCTCCGCGGTGTGCGCTGCCGGGTACCCCTCGGCCGGGCTGGCCCGCTCGGGCCGGCCGGCGTAGCGGAGCGCCACGCCGGGCGGCAGCAAGGCAGCGACCCGGTCGTCGAGGTAGTCCCAGGCGCCCATGTTCCGCGGTTCCTCCTGCGCCCAGACGACTTCCTCGAGCCCGGGGTACCTCGCCAGGGCGGCCGCGACCTCTTGGTCGGGGAAGGCGTAGAGCTGCTCGAGCCGGACGATCGCCGGGCGGTGCTCGCCCATCGCTTCCGCTTCGGGCAGGAGATCGTAATAGACCTTCCCGCTGCAGAGGACGACCCGCCGGATCTGATCGGCCCGCGCGGCCGCCCAGGCGTCGTCGAGCACCTTGTGGAACCGCCCGCCGGCCAGGTCGGCCAGGCTCGAGGTGGCCATCGGGTGCCGCAGCAGGCTCTTCGGCGTGAAGACCACCAGCGGGCGGATCCGCTTCCGGATTGCCGCCCGCCGGATGAGGTGGAAGTACTGGGCCGGCGTCGTGCAGTTGGCGACCGTCATGTTCTCCTGGGCCGCCAGCTGGAGGAACCGCTCGATGCGGGCACTCGAGTGCTCGGGGCCCTGGCCTTCGTAGCCATGGGGCAGGAGCAGGGTCAGGCGGTTGGTCACGCCCCACTTTGACTGGCCAGCGGAGACGAACTGGTCGAGGATCACCTGGGCGCCGTTCACGAAATCGCCGAACTGGGCCTCCCAGACCACCAGGGCCTCGGGCGCCGCGTTGGCATAGCCATACTCGAAGCCCATCGTGGCCAGCTCGGAGAGCGGGCTGTTGTGGAGCTCGAACGAGGCCATCGCGCTGGGCAGGTGCTGGATCGGGGCCCAGGTGGCGCCGGTCTGGGCGTCGTGCAGCACCAGGTGCCGCTGGCTGAAAGTGCCGCGCTCGGTGTCCTGCCCGGTGAGCCGGATCGGCACGCCCTCGCTCAGGAGACTCGCGAAGGCCAGCGACTCGGCGTGGGCCCATTCGATGCCGCCCTCGGGGCCCAGCACCTGCCGCCGGCGCTCCAGCTGCTTCTGCAGCTTCGGGTGGACGGTGAAGCCAGCGGGCCAGGCCAGCAGCCCCTCGTTGAGGGCGGCCAGCGTCTCGGCGGGGATCGCGGTGTCAGGCACCGGGAGGGTCACCGACCGCCGCGGCGGAGTCTCGACCGCCCCGCGCGAGGCCAGGCTGGCCTTCAGGCCCTGGTGCTCCTCCAGCAGGCCCTGATAGGTCCGCTCGTAGAGTGCCTGCGTCTCCTCCGGGCCGAGCGTTCCCCGGCCGGCCACCTGGGTCGCGTACCGGGCCCTCACCGTCGGATGGTCCTTGATCACCGCCGCCATTCGCGGCTGGGTGTAGGCTGGCTCGTCGCCCTCGTTGTGGCCATGCCGGCGATACCCCACCAGGTCGATCAGGACGTCGCGGTGGAAACGGTTGCGGAACATCATCGCCAGCCGAATCGCGTCGAGGCAGGCCTCGGGGTCGTCGGCGTTGACGTGAACGATCGGGACGTCGAACCCCTTGGCCAGGTCGCTGGCGTGCACCGTGGAGCGGGAATCGCCCATGTCGGTCGTGAACCCGACCTGGTTGTTGGCGATCAGGTGGATCGTGCCGCCGACATCGTATCCCGGGAGCGCTCCCAGGTTCAGCGTTTCGGCGACCACCCCCTGGCCCGCGAACGCGGCGTCCCCATGGATCACGATGGGGATGGCGCGATCGGCGTCCGGCACCGCGATGCGCCCATGCCGCTGGGTCTGCTCCGCGCGAGTGCGCCCGGCGACCACGGCGCCGACGAATTCCAGGTGGCTCGGATTGTGAGCCAGCGACACGGTGATGGCCCGGCCGGACGACGTGACGTAGGAGCCCTCCGCCCCCAGGTGGTACTTCACGTCGCCGGTGCCGAACTCGTCGGAGGTCTCGGTGTGGTGCAGCCCCTCGAACTCCGAGAAGAGCGCGACGTAGGGACGACCGACGGTGTGGGCCAGGACGTTGAGGCGGCCACGGTGGGCCATCCCCAGCACGACGTCGCCGGCGCCCGCCTCGGCCGCCATCTCGATGGCAACGTCGAGCATCGGCACCATGGCGTCCACGCCTTCGATGGAAAACCGCTTCTGGCCGAGGTAGGCCTTGTGCAGGAACCGCTCGAGGGCCTCGACCTGGGTCAGCCGCTGGAGCAGCCACCGCTGGTCCTCGGGATCGGCCGGGGCCCGGTGCGCCCCCGACTCGATCACCTGCCGCAGCCAGGCCCGCTCCTGGTGGTCGCTGACGTGCTCGACCTCGTAGGCGATGGTCCCGGTATAGGTGGCCTGCAGCCTTGGCCAGGCCTCGGCCAGGGTGGCGCCCGGGACCCCGAGGCCGAGGACCTCGGCGGGCACCGCCGCCATCGCTTCCGGGGTGAGCCCGTGGGTGGCCGGGTCGAGGGCCGGATCACCCCGGGGAGGGGATCCGAGCGGATCGAGATGGGCCGCGAGGTGCCCATGGGTGCGCAGATTGTCGACCAGGAACATCCCGGCGGCGACGTGGGCCAGGGCGGAGGGGCGGAGGGGCGGAGGGGCATTGGGTGAGAGGGCCGTTTCTCCACCTCTCCGCCTCTCCGACTCTCCGTCCAGCGGGACACCCAAGGCCTGGGCGATGCCTTCGTAAAACCCGTCAGCGCCACCGAGCAGCCCCTCCAGGGTCCGGAGGAACTCCCCCGACTCCGCGCCTTGGATCATCCGGTGATCGTAGGTGCTGCTCACCGTCATCACCTTGGCGATCCGGAGTTGCGCAAGGGTCTCCTTCGGCGTGTGCGCGAACTCGGGTGGGTAGGCGATCGAACCGACCGCGATGATGGTACCCTGCCCGGCCATGAGCCGCGGGACCGAGGCGGAGGTCCCGAGGCCGCCCGGGTTGGTGAGGGTCACCGTCGCCCCGGCAAAGTCGTCCGGCATCAGCCGGCTGGTGCGTGCCTTCTCGACCAGGGTCTCGTAGGCTCGGTGGAAGGCGGCGAAGTCCATCGTCTCCGCCTCCTTGAGGACCGGCACGACCAGCCCCCGGGAGCCGTCCTTCCGCTCCACGTCGACGGCCAACCCCAGCTGCACGTGTCCGGGGACGACCCGGTACCCGGTCCCGTTCACGACCTTATACGAATGCCCCATGACCGGATGGGTCGCGACGGCCCGGACGATGGCGTACCCGATCAGGTGGGTGAACGAGACTTTGGTGGCTGTTCCCTGCGCGGCGAGCGCGGCGTTCAGCTGGACTCGCCGGGCCTCGAGGGTCCCCACCCCGACCTGGCGGAACGTCGTGGCCGTCGGGACGCTGAGGCTTTCCTCCATGTTGGCGACCAGGCGGGCTGCCGGGCCCTTGACCTCGATGCCGGGAGTGGTGGCGACCGCGCCAACCGGTGCCGCCTGCCCGTTTCCGGAGACGGGCGCCGGCGTGGCGGGCCGCTCGCCGACCATGCCGCTCTCGAACACCTGGCGCCAAGCCGGCGAAACCGAAGCGGGATCGCGCAGGAATTCTTCGTACACCGCCTGGGCAAAGCCGGCGTTGGCGGTTTCGAATGGGTTGACGTCCTTGGTCACAGCCTGGGGCTCCATGTCAGACGAAGCGGGCGGCCCGGTGGGCCGCCCCTACTGGAAATTAACGCGGCCCGCCTCCATCCGGACCCGCGCCGCATCCCATCCCAGTTCCCGGCCCATCAGGTCCGCGAGCCGCTGGATTCCCCTCCGGCCCCGGTCGTCGGTTTCGGTGTCGAGGTGCAGCCGGCGGACCAGCACGTCTTCAACCCGGACGGCGAACTCCCGACGGACGTGGTGCAGGACCTCGGCCCCGATCGAGGGGTGGCCCGGGTGGACCGGCGCCAGGAGGGAGCGGTCGTCGCGCACCAGGTTGAGAATGGCGGCAGTCTCGGTGCCGTATCGCCTCACCAGGTACTCGGCGGTCTGGCCGGGCAACCCCAGATCGAGTGCCGCTTGGATGAAGCCCCCCCAGGCAGTGGTCTCGCCGCCGGGAAGCGGCTCCCGGTCTGTCGGCGAACGGTCCTGGCCGCCGCCCAGGCGCTTCACGACGGCATCCACCGCCTCCGCAGCCATGAGCCGGTAGGTCGTGAGCTTGCCGCCGGCGACCGTAATCATCCCGCCCGGGCCGGTCACGACCCGATGCTCGCGGGACACGGCGGACGCGGCCAGGCCCGGCTTCCCGGCCAGCAGGGCGCGCACCCCGGCCCACGTTGCCAGGACATCTTCCGGCTCCAGGTGGGCATGGGGAAAGAGGGCATTCACGGACCGCAGCAGGTAGAGGACCTCGGCCCGCGAGGCGCTCGCCCGCTCCGGTGGGCCGTCGTAGTCGGTGTCGGTGGTCCCGATATAGGAGTAGTCTCCCCAGGGCAGCACGAACATCACCCGACCATCGACCCGGCTGGTGAAGATGATGGCATGGGTGTGGCCCAGCCGCTCCCGCCGGACCACCACGTGAGCGCCGGAGGTCGTCCGCAGGAGGGGAGTGGCCGCCGGGTCCTCGACCCGCCGGATCGCGTCAGTCCAGGGCCCGGTAGCATTGACGACGGCTCTGGCACGGACCGTCGCCCGGTCGCCAGTGATCAGGTCGGCGAGATCGGCGCCGACCACGAGTCCGTCCTCCTTGAGCAGGGAGGTGACCCGGACGTGGTTGGCGGCCAGGGCGCCGTGCCCGACCGCCGACCGGATCGTCGCCAGCACCAGACGGGCGTCGTCGCACTGGGCATCGTAGAAGAGCCCGCCTCCCACGAGATCCCGAACCCGGAGGTTGGGTTCGCGGGCGAGCAGGGCCGTCTTGCCGAACATTCGGGGCCGGGCCACATTCCCGCCCATCGCGAGCACGGTGTACAGCCCGAGACCCGCGGCGAGTTGCCACCGGGGGACCCGGTCACCGCGGTAGGATGGCATGACGAAGGGCATCGGGCGGACCAGGTGCGGGGCAATTCGAAGCAGGACTGCCCGCTCCCGGAGCGCCTCGAAGACCAGGCCGAACTGCCCGTGCTCGAGATACCGGAGGCCGCCGTGGATCAGGCGGCTCGAGCGCGAGCTGGTGCCCGCGCCAAAGTCGGCCGCGTCGACCAGGGCCGTACGGAGGCCCCGCATCGCGGCGTCACGCAGGATGCCGGCGCCGGTGATGCCGCCGCCGATCACCAGGAGATCGAGCTCCCGCGCCGTCAGCTCCCCGAGTCCGGCGCGCACCGAGGTCACCGTTCCCTGACTCACGCGCCCGACCCTTCGGAAGCCGCCGCCACCGTCCGCCCGAGCACCTGGTTCGAGTGGCATCACGGACTCATCACTCGCGGCACGCGGGTCCTCGACATCGGCTGCGGCAGCGGACGCCACAGTCTTGCCGCCGCGGCGCTCGGGGCCGAGGTCACCGGCGTGGACGTCGATCCCGCCCGGCTGGACCAGGCCCGCAAGGCTGCCCAGGACCGCGACCTCCCGGTTTCCTGGGTCCAGTGGGACCTGGCCGGTCCGCTCCCCCCGTTGGGCACCTTCGACGTCCTCCTCATGTTCAACTACCTCGACCGCGCCAGGCTGCCGGAATTGCTCGGCTTCCTCCGGCCGGGGGGCCAGCTCCTGATGGAGACCTTCCTGACCGACCAGCGGGAATTCGAGTGGGGCCCGACCTCAGACGCCCATCTGCTGCGCCGCGGAGAGTTGCCGCTCCTGGTCGCCCCGCTGGTGGTGCTGCACGGCCGCGAGGTGATCGAGCCGGTGGGCGGAGTGCAATGGACCGCCGTCGCGAGCGTGCTGGCCCGGAAAGCTAACTGACCGATGCGCGGCATCCCCCCCAACCGTCGCGCGGTGGTCATCGCGGGGCTGCGGACACCGTTCGCACGGAGCGGGACCGTCTACCGCGACGTGACAGCGGCCCAGCTGGCGCGCCATGCTGCCCGCGAACTGCTCTACCGGACCGAACTGCCTGGCAACGAGGTGGACCAGGTCATGGTCGGTCAGGTGGTGCCCTCGCCGCTGATCCCGAACGTGGCGCGTGAGGTCAGCCTTCTGCCCCAGCTGCCGAAGACGATTCCAGCCTATACGCTCAACCGGGCGTGCGCCTCCGGGGCGCAGGCGATCGTCAACGCCGCGGACCAGATCATGTTCGGCCACGCCGAAGTGGTGCTGGCTGGCGGGGTGGAGAGCCTCTCCGACGTTCCGATCCTGCACTCGAAGCGCTTCGCGCAGACCCTGATGGCTGCCAGCCGGGCCAGGACGCTGAGCGAGCGACTCGCCCTCTTCGCCAAGGTCCGGCCACGGGATCTCGTCCCGGTGGCGCCGGCGATCGCCGAGCCCTCGACCGGCGAGAGCATGGGGCAGTCGGCGGAACGGATGGCGAAGGAGAACGGCGTTACCCGGGAGGCGCAGGACCAGCTCGCCTTGGTGAGTCACCAGCGCGCCGCTGCGGCGACCGAGGACGGCCGGCTGCGGGCGGAGATCGCGCCCTGGTTCGGGGGCCATGACCTCGCCGACGTGACCACCACCGACAATGGCATCCGGCAGGACACCTCGCTCGATGCGCTCGGCAAGCTGAAGCCGGTCTTCGACCGGCGATACGGCACCGTGACGGCGGGCAATTCCTCGCCGCTCACCGACGGGGCGGCGATGACGCTGGTGATGTCCGCCGAGAAGGCCTACTCGCTCGGGTATCGTCCACTCGCGGCCGTGCGAAGCCATGCCGTTGCGGCAGTCGATCCCGGGTGGCAGCTGCTGTCCGGGCCGGCGTGGGCCGTTCCGCAGGCCCTCGACCGTGCCGGGATCACCTGGAAGGACCTGGGCCTGGTCGAAATCCACGAGGCCTTCGCGGCCCAGGTGCTCTCCAATGTGCAGGCCTGGAGCTCGAGGGAATGGGCCGCCAGGGTGGGCCGGCCCGAGCCGGTGGGTGAGGTGGACTGGGAGCGTACCAACGTGCTGGGCGGATCCATCGCCATCGGCCATCCCTTCGGAGCCACCGGCGCGCGGATCGTGACCACCCTGGCGAACGAGATGGTCCGGCGGGATGTGCAATTCGGCCTCGTCTCCATCTGCGCGCAGGGGGGGATGGGGTTCGCCATGGTTCTCGAGCGGGTCTGAGGACACCATGTCTGCGTTCCACGTGACCTTCGAGCAGGGAATCGCCCTCCTGGTCTTTGACCTCCCGGGCGAGCCGGTCAACAAGCTCAGCCCGGCGGCGGTCGCCGATTTCGAGCGGCTCTTCTTCGGCCAGCTGGCGCAGGACCCGCTGATCCAGGCGGTAGTGCTTCTCTCGGGCAAGCCTGACAACTTCATCGCTGGCGCCGACATCGACCAGTTCCTGCTGATCGCCGACGCCGAGGCCGGCACGGCGATGAGCCGGGCGGGCCAGGACCTGATCAACCGGGTCGAGGCGTATCCCAAACCGGTGGTGGCGGCGATCCACGGTGCCTGCCTCGGGGCTGGGCTGGAACTGGCCCTGGCCTGCAGCTGGCGGATCGCGACCGATCATCCGAAGACGCAACTTGGGCTTCCCGAAGTGCAGATCGGCATCCTGCCCGGGGCGGGTGGCTGCCAGCGGCTGCCGCGCACCATCGGCCTGCGCGCCGCCCTCGACATCATCCTCGCGGGCAAGAGCGAGCGGGCCCAGAAGGCGTTCCGCCTCGGCCTGGTGGACGAACTGGTGCACCCCGCCATTCTGAAGGAGGCTGCCATCGCCGCCGCCCTCAGACTGGCCTCCGGCCAGGCACCCCAGCGGGCCCCCAAGGCCGGCCTCGGGGGGCTGCTGTTGGACCGGAACCCGATCGGCAGGCGGCTGGTCTACCGGCAGGCCCGGGCGACGGTGCTCAAGAAGACAGGCGGCAACTATCCGGCCCCGCTCGAGGCGATCGAGGCCGTGAAGGCGGGTCTCGAGCACGGCATGGAGACCGGGCTCCGGGTCGAGCGGGAGGGTTTTGGCCGATTGGCCGTGTCCGATGTCGCCCGCCAACTGATCGGCATCTTCTTCGCGACGACGGCACTCAAGAAGGACGACGGCGTGCCCCCGGGCACCCCGGCGAGGAAGTTCCGCCGGCTGGGCATCGTCGGTGCCGGTTTCATGGGGGCAGGGATCGCGGGGACCGCAGTCACCCAGGCGGAAGTGGAGGCGCGGCTCAAGGACACCGACCTCGCCCGGGTGGCGAAAGGACTGGGCAATGCCCGGAAGATCCTGGACGGTCGGCTCAAGCGAAAGCGGGTGACGCGGTACCAGTACGAACGACTCTCGGCGCTGCTGTCCGGAACGGAAGACTGGAGCGGCTTCGGTCGCACCGGTCTGGTGATCGAGGCGGTCTTCGAGGACCTGGGGCTGAAGCAGGAGGTCATGGCCGACCTCGAGGCGGCGGTGCCGGCCGACACCATCATCGCCACCAACACCTCGACGATCCCCATCGCGCAGATCGGCGCCCGGATGCGGCACCCGGAGCGGTTCCTCGGGATGCACTTCTTCTCCCCGGTGGACCGGATGCCGCTCCTCGAAGTGATTCCCGGCCCCGTCACGGCTCCCACCGCGATCGCCACCGCGGTGCAGTTCGGCCGGAAGATGGGCAAGACGGTCATCGTGGTGCGGGACAGTCCGGGCTTCTGGGTGAACCGGATCCTGCTTCCCTACATGGCCGAGGCGGGCCGGCTGATCGAGGAAGGCATTCCGATCGACGTGATCGACCGGGTGATGACCCGCTACGGCTTCCCGGTGGGGCCTGCCACCCTGCTCGACGAAGTCGGCCTGGACGTGGCGGCGAAGGCTGGTGCCGTGATGCATGCCGCTTTCGGCGACCGGCTGGCGCCGTCGCCCCTGATTCCGAAGCTGCTGGCGGACGGACGGATGGGCCGGAAGAACGGGCGCGGGCTCTTCCGCTATCAGGAGGGGAAGAAGGCCGGTGTGGACGAGTCGGTCTACGCGGCCCTCGGGGTCACGCCGCGGTCGGAGGTGGATGAAGTCGACGTCCGCGACCGGCTCTCCTGCCTGATGCTCAACGAGGCCGCCATGGCCCTCGCCGAGGGGGTGGTGCGAAGTCCGCGCGACGGGGACATCGGGGCGGTCTTCGGGATCGGCTTCCCCCCGTTTCGCGGCGGTCCGCTTCGGGCGATCGACGCCCTGGGTCCCGCGATGCTGGTCCAGCGGCTGGAGTCCCTGACCCTGGCGCACGGCGACCGGTTCACCCCATGCGCCGCACTGGTGGACCACGCCCGCGCCGGCCAGCCGTACTATTCCCGCTGACCGTTGATTCCCTGGGCGGCCTGCCGGGCCGCCCTCCTCTCTTCGGGGTACCCCATGCGCGCCCGCCTGCTCTCCTCCCTGCTGATCCTGGCCGCCTCGACCGCGGCGGCCCAGACCCTTCCGACCGATGACCCGATGCTGCGTCGCATCTGGGACGAGGGGATGAACCGGTCTCAGACCGTGCGCCTGATGCAGGCGCTCACCGACTCGATCGGCCCGCGTCTCACCGGGACGCCCCACATGACCCGGGGCCAGGACTGGCTGCTGGCGACGTACGCCCAGTGGGGCATCGCCGCCCGGAAGGAGCAGTACGGGACCTGGCTTGGATGGCGACGCGGCCTCACCCACATCGACCTGATCCAGCCACGCCACCGGACCCTCGAGGGCACCCTGATGGCCTGGAGCGGCGGCACCCCGAAAGGGAGGCCGTCAGAGGGGACGACGGTCATCCTCCCCGACCTTGCCGATTCCGCCGCCTATGAGGCGTGGTATCCCGCGGTGAAGGGCAAGCACGTGCTGGTGTCCGAGCCTCAGGCGACCTGCCGGCCGGATTCCAGCTATCGCCGCTACGCCCTTCCGGAGACGTTCCAGAAGATGCTGGCCGACCGCAACGCCACCAGCCAGAACTGGCAGGGTCGGCTCCGGAAGACGGGTTACCCGGCTCGCGAGCTGCCGAAGCGCCTCGAGGCGGCTGGCGCACTTGGTGTGGTCAGCTCCCTCTGGTCACGAGGGTGGGGTGTGAACAAGGTCTTCAACGGGCGCACCCGCGCCATCCCGAGTGTCGACATCTCCTGCGAGGACTACGGCCTCCTCTACCGCCTGACCGACAACGGCCAGAATCCGGTCCTCAGGATCACCGCCGACGCGGAGTTTCTCGGGGACGTGCCGTCCTTCAACGTCATCGGTGAGATCAAGGGCACCGAGAAACCGGACCAGTACGTGCTCCTGTCGGCCCACTTCGATTCGTGGGACGCGTCATCGGGCGCCACCGACAACGCCACCGGGACCGTCACCATGATGGAGGCGATGCGGATCCTGAAGACCCTGTATCCGGCGCCCAGGCGCACCATCCTGGTCGGGCACTGGAACGGGGAAGAGCAGGGCCTCAACGGATCCCGGGCCTTCGCCGAGGACCACCCCGAGGTGGTGAGCGGGCTCCAGGCGCTCTGGAACCAGGACAACGGGACCGGCCGGGTCGTCAACGTGAGCTCTGCGGGGCTGGTCAAGGCGAGCGGCTACCTCGCCAACTGGTTCGCCCGGCTGCCGGCGGAGATCACCCGCAACGTCAACCTGTCATTCCCCGGCGCGCCCGCGGGCGGAGGCTCCGACAATGCGGCCTTCGCCTGCCATGGGGCGCCGGGGTTCGGCCTCGGCTCGCTCGACTGGGAATACGGCGCCTACACCTGGCACACCAACCGCGACACGTTCGACAAGGTGGTCTTCGACGAGATTCGCAACAACGCCACCCTGACGGCGATGCTGACCTACCTCGCCGCGGAGGAACCGGACCAGTTGCCGCGGGACCGCCGGGTCAACATCGTCGGCCCGGGAGGCCGGCCGGGCGAGTGGCCGGCCTGCGCCAAGGCGCTGCGGGACTTCTCGGGCTACGCTCGCTGACCCCATGCTGCGACGCGGACTCCTCTGGCTCTCGGAGCAGCAGCAGGTCTTCAACTTCGTCCGCCGGAACCGGCTGGCGAAGCGGTTCGCCTCGCGCTTCGTGGCGGGGGAAACCGCGGACGAGGGCGCCCGGGCCGCCGAGGGGCTGGCCCGGCGCGGCGTCACGGCCACGCTCGACCTGCTCGGGGAGAGCGTGCACAAGGCGGAGGCGTCCGAGGCGGCGGCGGCGCAGTACGTCGCCCTGCTCGAGCGGATGGCGCAATCCCCCGGCATCGAGGTCAACGCCTCGGTGAAGCTCACCCAGATGGGCTTCGACCTCGACGAGGAACTCTGTTTCCGGAACGTGTCCCGGATTCTCGACCGGGCCCGGGAGCTGAACGGCTTCGTCCGGATCGACATGGAGAGCTCGGCCCACACCCAGAGGACCCTCGACTTCTTCAGCCAGCGGCTGCTGCCGGCGTATGGCACGGAGCGGGTCGGGGTGGTGATCCAGTCGGCGCTGCGGCGTTCGACCGAGGACGTGAAGCGGCTGATCGCGCTCAAGGCCAGGGTCCGTCTCTGCAAGGGCGCCTACCTCGAGCCGCCCGAGGTGGCCTTTCCCGACAAGGCCGACGTCGACCGGCACTACCTCGAGCTGATGGACAGGCTGCTGCGGGAGGGCAGCTATCCGGCCCTGGCGACCCACGACCAGGCCATCATCGGAGCGGCGCGCAAGCTGGCGGCGCGCGAGGCGATTCCCCCGGAGCGGTATGAGTTCCAGATGCTCTACGGGATCCGCCGGGACCTCCAGGACGAGTTGCGGGCCGCGGGTCACCGGGTCCGGGTGTACATCCCCTTCGGCACCCAGTGGTATCCGTACCTGATGCGGCGTCTGGCCGAACGGCCCGCCAATATCGTCTTCATCCTTGGCAACGTGCTGCGCGAGGGGACCCTACGCCGCTAGACCCCGAAGTCACCCTCGGTGGCTACATGGACCGGCACGACCGGGCCGCCGCCTTCACCGGGAGCGATGGCCAGCCCTACTCCGTGGGGATCCTGTCGGACGACGACCCGGATCCTCGTGGCCTGTACGGCGCCGCGCTGCTGTTCGTCCGCTGGGACCGGGCTGGCGACCGACCGGTAGGTCACGTGGAGACCGGCTACCTCGCCTGGGGGGCCACCGTCGCGGAAGCGGAAGCCCGGGTGCGGGCCCTGTCTCTCTACGACGTGAAGGCGGCACTCGACGAGGCCATCGCGACCCGGCCGGACGCATGGTAATGGAGGGGTTGGTGCTGTCCCGGGAGGGCAACCAGTACCGGGTCCACACCCAGGGTGGCGACGTGATCGCCACCCTGCGGGGCAAGGCCAAGCGGCAGGAAGAGCGGGCGGTGGCCGGGGACCGGGTCACCCTGGACCAGAGCGCCACCGGCTGGGCGATCGCCTCCGTCGCACCGAGACGCAACGTCCTCGAGCGCCGGATTCCCGGGGGACGGGGCACCCGGCCGATCGCCGCCAACCTCGACGACGTCTACGTGATGGCGGCGACCGCCAATCCCGAACCGGTCCTCCAGCTCCTCGACCGGCTGCTGGTGCTCGCCGAGGCCAACGACATCCCGGCGGCGCTGATCGTCAACAAGCTCGACCTCGATCCCGGGCAGTCCCTGATCCGCCGGATGGAGCGGGCCGGTTACGAGGTCTTCCCGGTGTGCGTGAAGACCGGCCGTGGCCTCGATCCGCTCTTCGCCCGGATGCGCACCACGGTCTCGGTCGTGACCGGGCCATCGGGCGTTGGGAAGTCGAGCCTCCTCAACGCCCTCCAGCCGGGGCTCACCCTTCGCACGGAGGAGGTGTCCGAGCGGATCGGGCGGGGCAAGAACACCACGGTCTCCGCGGTGATGATTCCCCTGGACGGCGGGGGAGCGCTGGTGGACACCCCGGGGTTCAGTGACGTCGGTCTCTGGGGGCTGGATCCGCGCGGCCTGATCCAGTGCTTCCCGGACCTCCGGCCGGCCGTCGATGACTGCCGCTTTCCCGACTGTCGCCACCTGACCGAGCCGGGCTGTGCGGTGCGCCGTTACGCCGAGGCCGGGCCGTTCGAGGCCTCACGCTACGAGAGTTATCGGGTGCTGCTGGCAGAGCTGGACAGCCTGCCGGAGGAGTGGGAATGACCGGACAGGATACAGGGTACAGGGAACAGGGAATGGTGACGCGTGGCGCGTGAGACGTCACCAGCGGCGCACGGGCAGAGTTCAACGCCTCCCTGTTTCCTGTTCCCGGCTTCCTGCTCGCTGTTCGCGTCTCCAGTCCTCACCACTACTGTTGCCGCCGCCCCGGCGGGATCAACGGGAGCCCCGCAGGGGGCGGCTTGAGCAGCCATGCCCCGTACAGGCACTCGGCTCTACCCTCCGGCTTGGCCCGGTCACAGGCCCGCCGGCGCGCGGCGGTATCCGGCGCGTTCAGTATCAGCACCTGCTCACCGACGGCGACGTAGCACTGCCGCTGGTTGTTGCCCGGCGGGACCGCTTCGCAGAAGCGCAGGCCGTCGTCGGGGTTGGCGGTGACGTCGATGTAGTTCTTCACCGCCCCGACGAAGCACCACGGCTGGTACCCCGGGTCACCTTGCGAGCAGAATTCGATGATCTTTGGGGTGTTCTGAACGGTCATCCCGCTCGCCGCCGTTCCCAGGCTGAGGTAGCAGTTGTGGCGCAGGTCGGGGTCCGCGCCGTCGCAGGCCGCCGCCGCCTTGGCGAAGTCGCGGTCGACCGCGCCGAGGATGACCCCGCCCTGCAGCAGGTAGCAGGTGGACCGGTACTTCGGCTTGACCGCCGTGCAGGGATAGAGGAGGTCGGTCGAGTCGCGCATCTTGAACGTGATCGCGCCCCGGTCCGACATGTGCCCGCCGTGCTCCTCGTGCCCGGCGTGCTCGTCCCCGCCGCCTTCCTGGGTCGCCGCGCTGCCCTGCACGGCTTCGATCGCCCGGGCGGGGGTGTGGTGCCCCCCCGGCATGGAGGCCATGGCGTTTTCCATGAAGGCGCCTCCGTAACAGCCCTGGCGATCCCAGTCACTGCCAAGCCAGTCGCAACCCTCGAGGGCGCGCGGCAGGTCCCAGTTCCAGATCATCTCGAGGCCATGGCCGATGCCGTGCACGCACTGGAACCGGAGCCACCGGTCGTTGCTGTTGCCCTGGATCAGGTCGCAGAGCCAGGAGACCTTGGCCGAATCCACCGACCCCTCGCCGGTGAAGTACGCCTGGATGACGCCGTGGTAGCAGCCCGACTGGAACAGGCCGGTACAGGACTTGAACACCTTCACCAGGTCCATCCCGGGCTCCCACGCCTTGATGCCGATGATGTGCGTGTACCCGTGCCCGTCCGCCTCGACTTTCCGCTCCTTCCCTGCCAGCACGGTCAGGGCCCCGAGTGCCACCCGGACCCGCTCCTGGCCTGAGAGGGCCACGAAGAAATCCTCGTAGCAGGTCTGCCGAGCCTCGCCATCCAGGGCCCCGCACTGCTGCTGGGCCAGGGCGGCCAGGGCGGTGGTATCGGAGGCGGCTGCGAGCTGATCGACGCGCGAGGTCAGCTCGGACTCGGGCAATGGCGCCGGCGAGGCACAGGCGAGGAACAGCACGCCGGCCACCGGGGCGATATAGCGTCGCATCAGGCGCTCCTGGTCACGAGGCATCCCCTGCTCCTCACTTGTTCCACGCCGGCAGCGCGCCCAACCGGGCCAGAATCGCCTGATGGCGCGCGGCCAGTTCGGCCAGCCGCTCGGTCACGTCGCGCCCGGGCCTCTGGTCGGCCCCGTTGACCAGCGAGTAGAGGTACATCGCCTGGTCCTGGAGCATCGGGGTGGGGTATGCCCCCGCCGCCGTGATCAGGGCCCGCTCGGCCTCCGCGAAGACCGGGTCGTTGCCGACCTCGGGCGTTGCCCGCTTCAGGTCGCGGAGCCGGGCCACGGTCCGGTTGACCTCCGAGACGAAGTCCCGCACCCGGAGACCGAGCGCAGCCTGCTCCGCCAGCACGACATCGGTGACTCCGTCGGCGGTGACCCTGGGGTCGGCGCGGATCACCAGCGGCGCCGTGGCCGACCAGTTACCGATCGAGAGGCGGACCTGGTAGCGCCCGGGTGGCACCATCGGTCCCTGTCCGACGGCCCGTCCGGTGCCGTTGTCGGGGCCGGGATGACGCAGGTCCCAAATGAACCGATGGTGGCCGGCCGTCGCCGAAAGCCCGCCGGTGGACGGACCGCCCTGCGGCGGCCCCCGCATCTCCTGCTCGCCCGGCCCGGCAGTGACCGGGTTGGCGTTGCTCGCAAAGGAGCGGACCATCATCCCGGCAGCGTCGAGCACCTCGAGCTTCACGACGTCCCCTGCCGTCGCGACGACGTAGTCGATCTGTGCCCCAGGGGGCGGGTATTCCGGGGTCGTGCCCTGGCGCGTGGGCTGGTACCGCATCCGGATCGCGTCTCGAGGCCCGAACAGGTGGTTCTCCGCCCCTCCGCCTCTCCGCCCCTCCGTCATCTGGTGCAACGGCGTCAGGTTGTCGAGCACCCAGAAGCCGCGCCCCATCGTCGAGAGGACCAGGTCCTTGCCCCGGATGGCCATGTCCGTGACCGGGGTGACCGGCAGGTTCAGCTGGAAGGAGTGCCAAGTGGCGCCATCGTCGTGCGAGACGAATACCCCGAACTCCGTTCCTGCGTAGAGCAGGCCGGGGCGGTCAGGGTCTTCACGCACCACCCGGGTTGGAAAGTCCGCCGGGATGCCGTTGGCCCCGGTGGTGAGGCGCGTCCAGGTTGCCCCATAATCGATGGTGCGGTAGATGTACGGCTGCCAGTCGTTCAGCAGGTAACGGTAGATGGCGACGTACGCCTTGGCGGCGTCGTGGGGCGACGGCTCGATGTTCTGGACCCGCCCGCCCGGAGGCAGGCCGGACGGTGTGACCTTCCTCCAGGTCTTGCCGCCATCCCGAGTCACGTGCACCGGGCCATCGTTCGCCCCGGTCCAGATCACTCCCTGTCTCACGGGGGATTCACGGACCGCGTAGAGGGTGCTGTAGTGCTCCTCGCCGGTGATATCCCGGGTTATCGGCGCGCCCGAGAAGACCTGCTTGTCGGGTTCGAACGCCGTCAGGTCGGGCGAGATCGTCTCCCAGGTGATGCCCCCGTCCCGGGTCCGGTGCAGGAACTGCGAGCCGTGGTAGACGATGTTGGGGTCATGCGGTGAGACGTGGATCGGGACCACCCGCTGGAACCGGTACTTGAGGTCCTTCGGGTTGGCACCGTAGAGGTTCTCGCCGCCGACCCAGTAGCGCTGCTCCTGGCCGGTACGCTGATTGAAGCGCCCGAATTGTCCCTTGCAGTTGCTGTAGACGATGTCGGGGTCGCCCGGCTTGGGCACGGCGGGGCCGGTTTCGCAGCCCCCGACGTCACGCCAGAAGGCGCTTGGGCCACCCGGCGCGTCGAACGGCGGCAGCAGCGGCACGGCGATCGTGGTGTTGTCCTGCTGTCCGGCGTAGGCCCACGCCGGGAAGCGGTCATCCAGGGCTACCTGATACAACTCGGCGGTCGGCTGGTTCTCCTGGGTCGACCAGGTATCCCCCCCGTCGCGGGTGACGTTGGCGCCACCATCGTTCGACTGGACCATCACCCGGGGGTCGGCGGGGTCGATCCACATGTCGTGGTTGTCGCCGTGGGGCGTCGGCCGGCGCGCCCAGGTCTTCCCGCCGTCCACCGACTTGAAGAAGCCTTCGTTGTTGACGTACACCACATCGGCGTTGGTCGGGTCGGCATCCACGTTGATGTAGTAGAACGGCCGCCGGATCAGCCCGTTCTCCGCGGACGTCAGCCGGAAGGTCTCGCCGCGGTCGTCCGAGCGGTACAGCCCGCCGCCCGGGGCGGCCTCGATCAGGACGTAGAGGCGGTTGGGGTCGGCCGGTGACACCGCCAGGTCGGGCTTGCCCAGCAGCCCGGTGGGGAGTCCGCCGCCCAGTTGCTTCCAGGTGGTGCCGCCATCGGTGGACTTCCAGATCCCTCCTTCGCGGGCGCCGCTGATGATGGTCCACGGCCTCCGCTCGACCCGCCACATCGCCGCGTAGATGGTATTCGGGTCATCCGGAGCAAGATCCAGGTCGACGGCGCCGGTGCTGTCCGAGAGAAAGAACACCCTTTCCCAGCTGGCGCCGCCGTTCCGGGTGCGGTACACGCCGCGGTCGGGACCCGGGCCGAACGGCTGGCCGATCGCGGCGACGTACACCAGGTCGGGGTCGGTGGGGTGGATCTCGACGGCGCCGATCTGGCCGACGTTCCTGAGGCCGATGTGCCGCCAGCTCCGGCCGGCATCGTCCGAGCGGTACATCCCCTTGCCCTGGATGACATTGCTCCGGATGCCGTCCGAGCCGGTGCCGACGTAGACCACGTCTGTTCTGGACGGGGCCACCCGGATCGCGCCGATGGAACCAGTGGCGAAGTGGCCGTCGCTCATGGGCCGCCAGCTCTGGCCGTAGTCGGTTGTCTTCCAGACCCCGCCGCCGGTCGCTCCCATGTAAAAGGCGCCCGGCTGGCCGGGGACCCCGGTGACGGCGGTGGCGCGCCCGCCGCGGGCGGGACCGATGGAGCGGTAGCGGAGGTCAAGTTCGGACGGGCGGACGGGCGGACGGGCGGACGGGCGGTTTGAGCCCATCACGACGCTGGTTTCCTGGGCAGGCAGGGGGCCCTGGGTCAACGTGCCCCCGAGAACGGCCAGGATCAGAAAGGGAAATCGCATGGAAGCAATCTAAGGCGACCCCCGTCCCGCTACGGCCCGTCTGCCCTTCTGCCCGTCTGGCCGTCCTTTCGGGTCCACCGCTCCGCGTCCCGGTGCTCGACCTTGGCCATCATCCGGTCGAAGGCCTCGTCGAGGTCGATCCCCTCCCGGTTGGCCATGCAGATCAGCACGAAGAGAATGTCGGCCATCTCCATGCCGAGGTCGGCGTCGGGCTCCTCCTTCTTCTTGGTCTTCTGCCCGAAGCGGTGGTTCACCTCGCGCGCGAATTCCCCGACCTCTTCGGTGAGGCGGGCGAGGTTGGTGAGGGGGTGGAAATACCCTTCCTCGTACTGGCTGATCCAGCGGTCGACCCGCTGCTGATAGTCGGAGAGCGGCATGATGAACTCTAGGGCATCCGCCCGTACTTGCGCAGGGCGGCCACCAGGCGATCGCCGGGAAGGCCAGTGGCGCGCAGACCGTCCGCGCCGACCATGGTCTCCGCCCCGAGCATCGCGTTCACCACGGCTTCCTCGGTGGCGTCGATGGTCGCCCGGAAGTAGAGGTTCAGCGCCTCGTTGGGCAGCATCGCCATCGGGCGGGCGGCGGTGTCCGCCGCCGTGGCCCGGTTGGCCGTCGAGAAGGCCAGGAACAGATCCCCCGAGCTGTTGCCGGCCCAGCTGCCCAGCTTGCCCAGTCCCATCCCCGCCCGCTTCGCGATCCGCTCCAGCTGGTGGGGCAGCATCGGGGCATCGGTCGCCACCACGATGATGATCGAGCCGCGGCCGGTGATCCCGTCGTCGGGGTCGTTCCGCGACCCCGCGGCCGGGCACTTCGGCACCCCTCGAAGCCACTCCCGTGCCGGGTCGCCGGCCAGCTCGGTGCAGAGGCGGGAGATGTCGGCCAGTTCTCGGCCGACCGGCGCGCCGAGCACCGCGAAGTCGCCGCCGTAGTTGCACTGCACGAGCACGCCGAGGGTGTAATGCCCGCCACCAATCTTCGCCACCTGCCGTGACGACGTGCCGATGCCGCCCTTGAAACCGTTGCAGAACATCCCCGTGCCTCCCCCGACGGCACCCTCCTGCACCCGGCCGGGACGGGCAGCGTCGAGCGCAGCCCAGGCATCCTCCGGCCTGACGTGCCCCCCGTTGGCGTCGTTCAGGACGTCGAAGGTCTCGGCGACCAGCGGGTAGGTGAAGACGAACTGCCGGCCGTTCCGGATCTGCCACTCGATGGCGGCATCCCGCACCGTCCCGACGCTGTGGGTGCCGGTGATCAGGATGGGACCCTCCAGGAAGCCGGACTCCCTCACCCAGTTGATGCCGGTCATGTCGCCATTGCCGTTCTGGTTGAAGGTGGCGGCCATGACGAAGTCCCAGTCGCCCTTCGCGCGGGGCAGAATGGCGGTCACCCCCGTCCGGACGGGGCCCTGGCCCCGGACTACCGGCCCCGGCTCCCCGCGGACGATGGTCGCGTGACCCACCGCGACGCCCGGTACGTCGGTGATGGCGTTGTGCTGGCCCGGGGTGCCTGGGAAGGGGATGCCGAGGTCGCGACCGCGCGGGCGGGCCTGGGCGAAGAGCAGGGATGGGAGCAGGAGGGCAACAAGCACGAAGTGCATGGCGGGCCTGGATAAAGGAAACAGGGAACAGGAAACGGGGGACCGGGAGCATACCGCGGGTTCCGGGTATAACTTGGACCCGATCCCGGCCGGAGCCAAGCAACCGCGCCGGTCCCTCTCTCGGCTCTTCACTCTCGACTCACGACTCAGCATGCGCCCCCGCGACCGCATTCTCGCCAACCTCGAAGAGATCTACCGGGTAGCCTACACCCGGGCCGCCGACGGCGGTGACGAGGGAAGAAAAGAGGACCTCGACAATGCCTTCGTCCGCGACCAGCTGATGCTCGAGGTGCTCCTCGACATCCGCGACCTCTTCTCCGTCGCGCCCGGCGCCCCCAAACCCGGTACCAGCGCCCTGGAAACGCTCGAGAAGCTCCGGAGGCTCGCCCGATGACCGCTCGCCTGCGCCGGGCGCGCGGGCTGATCGGCCGCCCCGGCCTTCCCCTTCTCCTTCTCCTCTCGGCATGTGCTCCTGCGCCCGCCGCCGACGCCCTCCTCCTCGGCCGCGTCTGGACTGGCGACTCCGCCAACCCCTGGGCCGAAGCCGTGGCGGTGCGCGATGACGTCATTGTTGCCGTGGGCGATTCGGCCTCGCTGCTGAGGCAGGCAGGGGACCGGACCGAAGTCGTCCGCGGGGCCTTCGTGATGCCCGGGTTCCAGGACGACCACGCCCATTTCCTCGGATGGGGCCAGACCCTCGCCGCCGTGGACCTCCGGGACGCCTCGACCAAGGAGGAGTTCGTCGGGCGGATCGCCGCGTTCGCCCGGAAGCTCCAGCCTGGCGAGTGGATCCTCGAGGGCAATTGGGATCACGAACGCCTTCCGGGCGGGCGTATGCCCACGCGGGACTGGATCGATTCGGTGACTCCGGACAACCCCGTGTTCGTCGCCCGATACGATGGCCATATGGCCTTCGCCAATTCCGCGGCGCTCAGGGCGGCCGGCATCGACCGGTCGGTGAAGGACGTGCCAGGTGGCGAGATCGTCCGCGACGCCAGGGGCGAACCCACCGGTGTGTTCCGCGACGAGGCGATGAATCTCGTCTTTGCGGCGATCCCCCCCGCCTCTCCCAGCCAGTTGGACTCGGCGCTCGCCCGGGCCATGCGCGATGCCGCCGAGCACGGCGTCACCGCCGTCTCGCACGTCAGCTCGACCTGGCCGGACGTCGCGGCCATCCGGCGGGCGCGTGAACGTGGGGCCCTCACCCTCAGGATATCGACCTACCACGTCCTCGCCGACTGGCGAAGCGCCGCCGAGTCGCTCCGGGTAAATGGCCCCGGCGACGACTGGGTGCGCATCGCCGGCGTGAAGGGCTTCGTGGACGGATCGCTCGGCTCGACGACGGCGTGGTTCGACCAGCCCTTCAGCGACGCCCCGAATACCTCCGGGCTCACTGTCACCAACCTCGATTCGCTCCGGTCGTGGGTCGGCCGGGCTGACTCCGCCGGGCTTCAGGTGGTCGTGCACGCGATCGGGGACCGCGCCAACGGCTGGATCCTCGACGTCTTCGACAGCGTGGCGGCCGCCAACGGGCCGCGCGACCGGCGCTTCAGGGTAGAGCATGCCCAGCACCTCCGCCGCGCCGACATTCCCCGGTTCGCCGCCTTGGGGGTGATCCCCAGCATGCAGCCGTACCACGCGATTGACGACGGCCGCTGGGCGGAGAAGCGCATCGGCGCCGAGCGGATCAGGACCACCTATGCCTTCCGGTCGCTCCTCGACGCCGGGGCGCGGCTGACGTTCGGTTCGGATGCGCCGGTGGCCTTCCTGAATCCGCTGGTCGGCGTCTACGCCGCCGTTACCCGCGCGACACTCGATGGCAGGCACCCCGGCGGCTGGGTGCCCGAGGAGAAGATCGCGGTCGAGGAGGCCCTCCGGGCCTACACCGCGACCAACGCCTGGGGCTTCTACATGGAAGGGAAGACCGGCGTGCTGCGGCCGGGAATGCAGGCCGACATCGCCGTCCTCGACCAGGACCTGACGGCGATCGAGCCGGTGGCGATCAAGGACGCGAAGGTGGTGGCGACGGTCGTCGGGGGGAGAGTCGTCTTCCGAAGGCAGCGTGAGCAGTGAGATGTGAGAAGTGGGGAGCCGTACGCCATTCAGGCTCCCCGTTCACTCCTCACCCCTCACTACTGACACCTCGCCTCTCACTCGTCCCCGCAACGCCTGCTTGTCGATCTTCCCGATGGGCAGGAGCGGGAGATCGGTCGCGATGGTGAACCGCTTGGGCACCTTGTAGTTGGCGAGGCGGGTCCGGCAGTGCTCGCGGAGCTCCTCCTCCGTTACGGTCGACCCCGGATCCACCACGACGAAGGCCTGCCCCACCTCCGCGTAGACCGGGTCGGGGACACCCAGCACCGCCGCCAACCGGACCGCCGGGTGGGCTTCGAGGGCGATCTCGACTTCCCGGGGGTAGACGTTGTAGCCCCCCGACTTGAACATCTCTTTGAGCCTGCCCACCAGGGCGATTGCTCCGTCAGGGCGGCGGATGGCCAAGTCTCCGGTGTGGAGCCATCCCTCCGTGTCGA
>DASWBQ010000166.1:0-4343 GCA_036390535.1 Gemmatimonadales bacterium
TACGGCGACGCCTTCTGCTGGGGCTTCAACCGCCACGGCCAGGTGGGGAACTCGATCGTCGAGGAGCGCTCACCCGTCAGCCTGGTGAGCGGGGGACTGACCTTCATGGCCATCACGGCCGGGGAGAACCACACCTGCGCCTTGAGCCTCACCGGTTCGGCCTATTGCTGGGGTGACAACACCTTCGGGCAGCTGGGCGACGGCAGCAACGTGCCCAGCGCCGATCCGATTCCGGTCGAGGGCGGGCTGACCTTCGTCTCGCTGAGCGCGGGGTACGGCCACACCTGCGGGATCACCAGCGCCCGGGTGGCCTACTGCTGGGGCCGGAACCTGTTCGGCGAACTGGGCGACGGCACGACCCAGAACCGGTCCGCCCCGGTCGCGGTGGGCGGCGGGCTCAGCTTCGCGATGATCAGCGCCGGCGGCGGCGACGCAGGTATCAGCCCCGCCATCCCGCCGGCGCACAGCTGCGGCCTCACCACCGGCAAGGTGATCTACTGCTGGGGCGACAACCAGTTCGGGGCCCTCGGGGACGGGACGCTGACCAACCGCCTGCTCCCGGCCAAGGTGGCGTTCCAGCCCTGAGCCGAGAGTCGTGAGTCGAGAGTGGTGAGAATCAAAAGGGCCCGGGAGACCGGGCCCTTTCTACTCTGCGGTTCCTTACGACTCTCGACGCACGGCTACATGTTCCCGATCATCGCCGTGGCGAACTCGCTGGCCTTCACTTCCCTGGCGCCTTCCATCAGCCGGGCGAAATCGTAGGTCACGATCCTCTGGCCGATGGTCTTGTCGAGGGCGCCGATGATCCGGTCGGCCGCCTCACCCCAGCCCAGGTAGCGGAACATCATCTCGCCCGAGAGAATCACCGAGCCCGGGTTGACCTTGTCGAGGTTGGCGTACTTGGGCGCGGTGCCGTGGGTGGCCTCGAAGATGGCGTGGCCGGTGATGTAGTTGATGTTGGCGCCGGGCGCGATGCCGATGCCGCCGACCTGGGCGGCGAGGGCGTCGGAGATGTAGTCGCCGTTGAGGTTGAGGGTGGCGATCACGTCGTACTCGGCCGGGCGGGTGAGGATCTGCTGCAGGAAGGCGTCGGCGATCACGTCCTTGACGACCAGCCCGCCCGGCAGCTTGCACCAGGGGCCGCCGTCGATCTCGACCGCGCCGTACTCCTGCTTCGCCAGCTCGTAACCCCAGTCCCGGAAGCCCCCCTCGGTGAACTTCATGATGTTGCCCTTGTGCACCAGGGTCAGGCTCTTCCGCCCCTGGGCCACGGCGTAGTCGATGGCGGCGCGGATCAGGCGCTTCGATCCCTCCTCAGAAACCGGCTTGATGCCGATGCTGCTGGTCGCGGGGAACCGGATCGTCTTGACCTTCATGGTGCTGAGCAGGAAGTCCACGACCGCCTTCGCCTCGGGCGTCCCGGCCTGCCACTCGATGCCAGCGTAGATGTCCTCGGTGTTCTCGCGGAAGATCACCATGTTCACCAGCTCCGGCGCCCGCACCGGCGAAGGCACGCCCTTGAACCACCGCACCGGGCGGACGCAGGCGTACAGATCGAGCTGCTGGCGGAGGGCGACGTTGAGGGAGCGGATCCCGCCGCCGACCGGCGTGGTCAGGGGCCCCTTGATGGCCACCAGGTGCTCCCGGATGACCGAGAGGGTCTCCTCGGGCAGCCAGCTGTCGACGGCGTTCTTGGCCTTCTCCCCGGCGAGGACCTCGCGCCAGACGATCCGGCGCTTCCCGCCGTAGGCCTTGTCGACCGCGGCGTCAAAGACGCGCTGCGAGGCCCGCCAGATGTCCGGGCCGGTGCCGTCGCCCTCGATGAAGGGAATGATCGGGTCGGCGGGAACGTGGAGCTTGCCGCCGGACATGGTGATGGGAGAACCAGTCATAGGTCGAAAGTCGGAAGTCGAGGGTTGGACGACGTGCGAGGATGGCTGAAATCTAATCGATTGGAAACGTCTTACGACGTTCGACTTCCGACGTATGACTCATTTCTCGATCGGCAGCCCTACGCCGTTGCCCCACTCGGTCCAGGACCCGTCATAATTGCGGACCCGGGGGTGGCCGAGGAGGTAGGTGAGGACGAACCAGGTATGCGAGGAGCGTTCCCCGATCCGGCAATAGACGATGGTCTCTTCCCCCGGCCGGAGCCCCTGCTCCACTTCGTAGATGGCCCGGAGCTCGTCAGCGGAGCGGAAGAGGTGGGTGTCGGGATCCACCGCCCGGGCCCACGGCACGCTTCGCGCGCCGGGGATGTGCCCGCCCCGGGTGGCGCCCTCGTTGGGGTACTCAGGCATGTGGAGCCGCTCGCCGCGGAATTCCTCCGGCGAGCGAACGTCGATGAGCGGACCGCGCCGCCGCACGTGGGTCAGCACTTCGTCCCGGAAGGCGCGGATGGCGCCGTCGTTCCGGGCTCCCACCACGATGTTCCCTTCGGGCCAGACCGGCCGCTCGGTGGTCATCGGCCGGCCATCCTTCTCCCACCGGGCCCGCCCGCCGTCCATGATCCGGAGCTGCGCCAGCCCGAAGAGCCGCAACACCCAGAAGGCGTAACACGCCCACCAGTTGTTCCGGTCCCCGTAAAGGACGATGGTGGTATCCTGGTCGATCCCCTTGCTCCGGAGGAGCCGCTGGAGCCGGTCGGCATCGACGTAGTCACGGATGACCTGGTCGTTGAGGTCATCGATCCAGTCGAGCTTGACCGCCCCGGGGATGTGGCCGGTGTCGTACAGGAGAAGGTCCTCGTCGGACTCGATCACCCGGACCTTCGGGTCGTGGAGGCGGGCCGCCACCCAGTCGGTGCTGACCAGGGTGTCGGGATGGGCGTAGCCGCGTTCTGCGATTGGCTTCATGGTCCCGTCCGGGGTAGTAGTGAACAGGGAACAGGAAACAGGGAACAGGGAGAGGGGAACCGGGGGTGCCTGTTTCCTGCTTCTTCTCAGCTTTGCCCGCCCATCAAGTCCTCCAGCACCTTGTCCACGACGTCGACCACCCGGCCCTGGACGATCGTGGTCAGGATGTCGGCGGCCTCGAGCGCGAGGTTGTCCGGGTGCTTCCGGTCACGCTCGAAGCGGACGATGTGGCCGAGGAGCACGGCCGCCTGGCGCGGCTCGGCGGGATCCGCCGCCGACCCGCTCTCCCAGGTGGGCACGCTGGCCGACCAGGGCTCGTCCCCCTCTTCCTCGGGCTCCGCGAACTCCTCCGGATTGAGCAGCACCACCGCGAAGAGGCGGCACTGCAGGCCGGGATCGGCGGTCTCGGCGGCGAGGGCGAGCGGCACCGGCTGGTCGAACAAGCCCCGCGCGAGGACGAAGTCGGCGGCCTCCGGGGGCACGACGCAGCGGGCCACCAGACGGCCCCCGATCCGGGTGCCAAGGCAGATCATGCCCTCGGGGGTCCGGTCATCCTCGAGCGGGACGATGTCGAGGGGGATCGGCTGTTCGGTGAGCACGAAGGCGGCGTCGGGTGCCAGGGGGGGAAGATAGGCGGAGGGGCGGAGGGGCGGAGGGGCGGCTAGGCGGCCGGGCCGCCGGGCGGCTAGAATGCCGTTGTCATGCACCCGTCACACCCTGCCGCGCCACCCTCATCACCCACCAGACGGGGGGTGGTGCTGGCGGTTCTCCTCGGCCTCGGTGCCCTGGGCGTGGTGCTGGCGCTGCAGGTCTCCGACCTCTTCGAGCTCGACCGTCACGCCCTTCCGAAGGAGCTGGCGCTGCACCTCACGGCGCTCCTCTGCCTGGTGGTGCTGCTGCCACGATGGGAACGGATCCGGCTGGGCGTGGTGGACCTGCTGCTCGTGGCCTGGGCGGGCTGGAGCGCGCTCTCGGCACTCCTGGCAACCAACCACTGGCTGGCGCTCCGTGCCTGGGGGATCTCGTTCAGCGGCGTGGTCGTGTTCCTCGCGGCGCGCGACGCGGCCCGGGAGGGGGCCGGGCTCCTGACCGTGCGGCTGCTAACGGTGGCAGGAACGGTGGCTGCCCTCACCGGCCTGGCCCAAGCCTACGGTCTCGACTGGGAACTCCTGGCAGGCGAGCGGGCCCCAGGCGGGACGATGGGAAACCGGAACTTCCTGGCCCACCTGGGGGTGATCGTCATCCCGATGACGATCCTGGCGTGGTACGGCGGACGCAGGACGCGCACCCCGGGCGCCGTGGCGCTCGCCCTGATCACCGGAGCGGTGGTGCTCAGCCGATCCCGCGCGGCGTGGCTGGCGCTCGCCGCGGTGCTGGCGACGGCTGGCGCGGCGTGGCTCTGGGCCAGGCGACGCCAGGGCAGAACCGGATGGCGCCCGGCGCCGATCCTCGCCGCGATGGCGGTCGGCACCGCGCTGGCGCTGCTGC
>DASWBQ010000167.1:0-6152 GCA_036390535.1 Gemmatimonadales bacterium
GGATCGAGCGGTGCGAACAGCTCCGCCCGGCCGACCAGCGCGCCCGACGGCAGCCCGCCGCTCACCGCCTTGCCGAGGGTGGTCAGGTCGGGCCGGATCCCCACCACCGACTGCCAGCCCCCCGGCGCTTCCCGGAAGCCGGTGACGACCTCGTCGAGCAGCAGCACGGTGCCGTATCGCCGGCAGAGGTCCGGCAGTGCCCGGTAGAACTCCGGCGCGATCGGAATCCGCCCCGACAGGAACCCGCCGCCACCCTCGACCAGGAGCACGGCGTACTCCCGCGTCGCCAGCTCCTGCTCCAGGTTGACGAGGTCGTTCGGCTCGAGGAGCCGGACGTGCTCCGCCACCGTCCCCGGCGCATCCGGCCCCGTCAGCTCGTCGGCCCAGCCGTGATAGTTGCCGCGGAGCCGGAGCACCTTCCGCCGGCCGGTCTGCACCCGGCTCAAGCGGATGGCCATGAGGTTCGCCTCCTGACCGCTGGCGAAATACTCCACCCGTTCGGCCGAGGGCATCATCTCCTGGATCAGCCCGGCCCACTCGACCTCGAGCGGGTGGTTGTCGCCGAAGTGCACCCCTCGTCGCACCTGGGCCCCCATCGCCTCGACCACGGCCGGATGCGAGTGGCCGAGGATCAGGGCGCCGTGCCCCACCACGTAGTCGAGGTACTCGTGCCCGTCCACGTCCCACTTCCGGGCCCCCTCGGCCCTCTCGATGTAGGGGCGGAACGGAACGGCGGCCCGGGCAAAGTGGGTGGCGCCCCGGGCGGCGAAGCGGCCCAGGGCGGCGCGATGCAGCGCGGCCGACTTCGGCCGGGTCGAGACGTAGGAGTCCGTCAACGGGTCTGCCATCACGGGGCTCATGGTCATTCCGGTCCCTTCGCTTCGCTCAGGGTGACGTCCGGCACGGGCTTGGCTCGGGGTGACCCTGGGGACGGACTACGCTCAGGGTGACCCCGTCAGGGCGTCTTCCTGGTGAATATGATCGGCGCGACCGAGGCCTCCAGCGGCGCCGCCACCGTGCTGATGTCGCCCTTCCCGTCCATGCCGAAGGTCACCCGCCCGCTGATCATCGGGTGGCCGGGCGCGAACTCGAAGACGTCGTAGTGGACGTGCAGGAGCCGCAGGCGATGGCTGTCGAGCACCGCCTCGAGCCCCTCCGGAGTGCGCCGCACCTCGAGCCGCCCGTAGGCGACGTGCTCGTAGGTGCCGGCGTAGGCGTCGAGCGGATGGGACGGGGTCGTTCCCGCCGTCCGGTTCTTGAGCTCCTCGGCGCGCTGGGCCTTCTGGGCCGAGTCCGCCGAGAACTGGGTCTGGCGCTCGCGGGCCACCCAGTCGAGGGGGGCCAGGCCGAGCATGCGGTCCAGCAGGTAGTAGGTGAGGCCATTCGCGGCGTTGGTGCCCCCGCCCTCGTCGTTGGTGCTGTTGGTGAGCACCACCACGCCGACCTGCTTCTCGGGCACCCAGGCCATCTGGGAGATGAACCCATCGATGCCGCCGCCGTGCATCACCACCCGGTGGCCGCGGTAGCCGGTGATGGCGAGGCCCGCCCCGTAGGTGTCGGGGCCGAGCCCCGGGATGTCCTGGTAGGTCCAGACCGGTACGACGGATCGCGGGCTCTGCATCAGCCGCTCCTGCTTGGCGGAGACCAGCGGCTGCGGTCCCTTCCCCTGGCCCATCCGGAACCGGACGTACTTGAGCATGTCCTCGACGGAGGCGTTGATCGAGCCGGCGGGCCCGATCTCATCAATGTTGCGGAAGGGATGACGCACAATCTGCCCGCCGCGGTAGCCGTAGGGGAAGCTGTAGTCGTCTGACCGCTGCATCTCGACCACCGACATGTTGGCGCGGGTCATCCCCAGCGGTTCGAAGATCCTGGTGCGAACCTGATCCTCCCAGCTCTGGCCGGTGAGCCGCTCGGTGAGGACACCGGCAGTGAGGAACATCAGGTTGTTGTATTGCCACAGGTTCCGGAACGAGGTGCTGGGCTCGAGGTACTTGAGCCGGGCATAGAGCTCGCTCCGGGTCGCCGCCCGGCCGTACCACATGGCGTCATGCCTCGGCAGGCCGGAGACGTGCGACACCAGGTCGAGCGGCGTCATGTTGGCGGCGGCGTACTCGTCCTTGAGCTGGAAGTCGGGGAGCCAGGTGCGGACCGGCCGCTGCCAGTCGAGCTTCCCCTCGTCCACCAGCATCGCCATCAGGGTGGCGGTGAACGACTTGGAATTGGAGCCGATGGCGAAGAGGGTCCGCGCCGTGACCGGCAGTTTCTGCTCGAGATCGCGGTAGCCGTATCCCCTGGCGAGCACCACCTGGCTGTCGCGGATGACTCCGATGGCGATGCCGGGGATGTGGGTCTGGGCCATCATGGCGGCAACGACGGAGTCCAAGCCGCGGAGATCGGGGACGGCGGGCTTCCGCTGGGCGGCGGCAGGGGCGGCCGCGAGGACCAGGCCCAGGAGGAGGCGGCGGGTGACCGGCATGGGCGGCTCCGGATTGTCGACAGGTCGGTATACAATAGTCAGTCGAGAGTCGAGAGTCGAGAGCGGAGAGGCAGTGGCGACGCGCGCATTCCTGAAGGCGGCAGGCCCGCCCGGCGTCAGTTCCTCTTCGTCACGACCAGCCCCGCCGCGACACCCCGGAGGCCAGGCCAGCGGCGCTCCTTCCCCTGCTCCAGCAGCATCATCTGCCCGGACAGCCCGCCGTCCAGCAGCACCGCGCGGGCGCAGCCCAGCGCCCCCATGACGGCAGCCATCTCGGGGGTGGTGAAGCCGAACGGCACGACCTCGAGCACCCCGCCGAGCCCCTCGAACCGGGTCAGGGCGATCAGCACCCGGCCGTCCCGCAGCAACCCGAACGCCAAGCGGCTGTCGCGGTGGGTCAGGTCCACGCCGTGATCCGCCGCGCGCAGCGGCAGCGGCACCTCACCATCCCCCATCAGCAGCGCCGGGTAGGACTGGAACGCCTCGGCGACCCCATCCTCCGCGAGGCTGTCCGGTGGCGGCATGGCGACGCGGCCATCCCGTAGAAAGAGGACGCCGGGAGCCAGCGGGCCAGTACCCGGCCGCTGCCGCACCACCCCGTCCTGCACGATCCACCCCCACGGCCCGCTGGTGAACTGGCCGGCGTTGAGAGCCAGCAGCGTCCCGGCGGGCGCGTCGTCGATGGTCCACCGCCCGGCGAAGCCGTCGTCCCGGCGAGGCGGCACGAGCACGCGGAAGCTCAGACGCGCCGGATCGAGGCGCGCCAGGATCACCCGGATCCGCCAGGCTGACCCCGCCCCGCTCAGGGTCAGTTCGCCCCACTCCAGGCCATCGGCGGCCGGCCGCCAGGTCACCGCCTCACTCACCTCCGGAAGCGGGGCCACCCAGCGCGACGGGGCCCGCTCCGCCTCCCACCAGGTGACCCACCTGCCGTCCACCCGCAACGAAAGCGCCGGCCCGGACTGAGCCCGGACCGGCGCGGGAACCAGCAGAGCCGCCAGAAGGACGACGGCCCCACGAGGCATCAGAGGGGGACCCCGGCCTTCTTCATCTTCTCGGCCGCCTCGTTCACCGCCTTGGCCTGCGCTTCGAGGACGGCGATTTCGTCCTTCGAGAACCCCATGCCGCTCGGACGCTGCTTCGACTGGACCCAGTGGAGGACCCGCTCCCGGGTGATGGTGTACCGGGCCAGGACCATCTGCTGGGAGTTGTCCTGCCCCTGCAGATTGGCCGCCTGGGAACCCTTCTGCATCAGGATGCTCTCGGGACCGGTGACCGCGTCCGTTGGCCTGGTCGGCTGCTTCGGCCGCTGGCCGCAGGCCGCCACCAGGCGGGGGTCCTCGGTTCGGGCGCGCTCCCGCTCCGCGTCGAACCCGGCCATGGCCGCCTTCATCCGGCGGTCCTGCTCCTTCTGCATCACCGTGACTTCCTTGAGGTACTGCCGCCACTCCGGGTCGGTGGCGGCATCGAGGTTGCCGGCCTGCTGCCGCCGGGCCAGCGCTTCGCCGCGGCGGGCCAGGGCCTCGACGTACTTGGCGAACTCCTCGGTGCCCATTTCTTCGAGCGGTTTGTTGAAGGCCGCCTCGTTGGCGGCGCTGGCCTTCGCCTCCGCCTCCATGAACTTGTCGCGGCAGGCGGTGTACCCGGGCAGCGCCCTGTCATAGGCCTTGACCGCCTCCTGGTACGCGGCCTCCTCCTGGTCCCGGGTCTTCTGCCACGCCTCGTACTCGGCCTTGGCCGTCTTGGCGTTGGCCGCCTCGGCCTCGAACCCCTTGAGCAGCTGGCCAAGGCGCTCGGCGGTGATCTCCGGTACCCGATCGGAGAACTCCGGCGCGGGCAGCGGAGTGAAGGGGATGACGGCCTCCTCAGCGGACTTCTTGGCCTTCTTGACCAGCCCGCCGAGCTGCGCCGACGAGACGGACGGGACGAGCAGCTGCAGAGCGAACACCGCGAGCAATGGACGGATCATGGTAGTCGCCGGTGAGGGGTGGAGAGCGGAGAGCGGAGAGCGGAGAGCGGAGAGTGGAGAGTAGAAAGTAGAGAGTAGAGAGTGGAGAGTAGAGAGTGGAGAGTAGAGACGCTATTTCTTGCCGAAGAGTTTCCCGAAGAGGCCGCCGCCCGACGGCTTGCCGGGCTGGTCCGGCGCGGCCGCTGCCCCGGCGGCCTCGGCGCCGAGCCCCATCTCGCCCAGGGTGGCGAGGGCCCCGACCATCTCCAGCTGGGCCAGGAACTCCTCGGCCTTCTGGTAGCGGTCGGCGGGCTTCTTGGCCAGCGCCCTGGCGAGGATCTTGTCCACCGGTGCCGGAATCCCCGGCACGAGGGAACTCGGCGGCGGTGCCGTGTCCTGGACGTGCTGCCGCATCATCACGGCGGCGCTCTGGGCCACGAACGGGGGCCGGCCGGTCAGCATCTCGTAGAAGACACAGCCCAGGCCGTAGATGTCGGCCCGGGCGTCGATGACCTCTTCTCCCATGACCTGCTCGGGACTCATGTAGGCGGGCGTGCCGAGCGGCAGGCCGGTGGCGGTCAGGCCGGTGTGGCCGGAGCTGAGGGCGCGGGCGAGGCCGAAGTCCATCACGATGGCCATGCCACCGGAGAGCATGATGTTCTCGGGCTTGATGTCCCGGTGCACCACGTGCTGGCTGTGGGCATAGGCGAGGGCCTTGCAGATCTCGGCGGCGGTCCGGGCGGCGTCCTTGAGGGACATCGCGCCCCGCGCCGCCAGCGCCTCGCGCAGCGACTCGCCGGTGACGTAGGGCATGGCGTACCAGCAGAGCCCGTCGTTGAACCCGGAGTCGAGCAGCGGGAGGATGTGGGGGTGCTGCAGGCCCGCGGTGATCCGGATCTCGCGCAGGAACCGCTCGGCGGATTGCGAGGTGGCGAGGTCGGGCGGCAGCAGCTTGAGGGCGATGGTCCGGTCGTGCCGGAGGTCCTTGGCCAGGAAGACCGTCGCCATGGCGCCCGTGCCGAGGTGCCGCTCGATCTGGTAGTGCCCCTCGAGGGCCTTGCCCAGGCGCTCTTCCAGCGGATGGGTCACTTGAAGGTCACCTCCGCCTGGCCGGCGATCGCCCGGCGAATCGACTCGAGCAGGATCGGGCGGGGGACGCTCTTCTTGGAGCGGACCTGCCAATCGAGGGTGACCCGGCCCTCGCCGCCGATCCCGGCCTGGGCGAAGCTCCACTCCTTCGCCTCGCGGGCAAGCACCTTCTCGACCGTCTCGCGGATCGCATCCGCGGAGGCACCGGGGATCGTGGTGACCGTGACGGTCCCTTCGAACCGGTCCTCACTGACGTCGGTATCCATGAGCTGGTGCGACATCCGGGACTTCCGGTCGAGCGCCCGGTCGGCGATGGCCTGGAGCTGCTCCGGGGTCATCGACTGGAGGAGCTGCTGGTCCAGGGCGGTCACCATCTTCTCGCTCCTCTTGCCGGCCTCACCGGTCATCTCCTTGACCAGCTCGATCCGCTTCTCGGCCACCGCCGCGGAGAGGTCCCCGGGCATGCGGCCGAAGTCGGTGTACCAGAGGGTCAGGATGACGACATTGAAGAAGCCGGAGACGGCCAGCCCGATCGGGACCGACAGCACCCCGGCGGAAAGGCCGACGGCAATGGAGAGAAAGACGTGGACGGCGTCCTTGGTGTCCTCCAGGCGATTGCGAAACGCCAGGGCCCCC
>DASWBQ010000168.1:0-5902 GCA_036390535.1 Gemmatimonadales bacterium
GGCATGATCGCCACCGGCACCACGGCGCCGGTGCTGCAGGACGTCCCCGTGCCGGCGGCGGTCGCGACGCGCATCGCCGGCAAGTACCTGACGCCGGCGTTCAACTTCGAACTGCTGGTGCAGGCGGGCAGGGCTTCGATCTCCGGCGTGGGGCCCCAGCCACTCCCCCTCCAGCTGCAGCGGGACGGAACGTTCCGCGCGGCGTGGGATCCGTTCCTCGAACTGCGGGTTGACGCTCCGCCGCCGGCGGGGGCCGGGTGCCGGCTCAAGGGTGGCGGGTTCGCGCCGCTCACCTGGAAGTGCCGGCGGGCCTGAGTCGGAAGGTCGGAACGCGGCGGTTCCGGCCTTCCGTCATTCCGGCGGGCTATGGCAGCTGGGCGCTGAAGAGGGTGAAGCGGACGCCCGGGGTCGTGGCGCGGCCCTTGGCCGTGTCCAGCCGGAGCATCGTCGGGATCGGCATCGGCACCCCGATACGCACCCCGTCGCGCACGTTCACGAGGGCAAAGTCTGCCGCCTCCGCTCCGGGTGCGGCGGAGGTCTGGCCGCGGTCGCGGCCCAGGATGGCGCCGCCGATCAGGCCGGCGGTGACGCCGCCGGTGATGATCCCCACCACCGCCTTGTCTTCATCGGTGTCGGCGAGGACGGCGACCCCCGCCGCCACGATGCCGCCCATGAGGCCGCCCGCGCTCGCCAATCGCACCTGGGTGCGGGAGGGCTTCCAGGCGTGCGCGGCGGGAATGGCCGCGAGCAGCCCGACGTTGCCGCCGATCAGGCTCGCCATCAGCAGGTCGTCGTCCTCGGCGTCGAAGAACGTGCCGAGGGCATAGCCGTACCAGGTGCCCCAGAGGGATGAGTTGAAGATCAGGGCCGAGGTGCCTCCCGAGACCGGCCCCTTCGCCGCGAGCAGGCCGGCGCCGAGCCCGGCCAGGCCACCCACGACCGCGGAGGCCCACGGCGCGGTGTCGGATTCGTCCTCGTAGCAGTAGTCGACCTCGCAGACCTCGGTCTCACCGAGGTCGAGCGCCTCCTGCCAGCCGAAGCCCTGCCAGGTGCCCCAGAACGAGCCGAAGTTGACGATACCCGACTGGCCATCGGACAGCGGCCGGCTGTTGGCGTAGGCTCGAGACAGGAAGAAGCCGAGTGGCGCGCCGAGGATCAGGCCCACGCCATAGGGCTCGGCGTCGTCGGCGCCAAAGGCGGCCGGGATGGCCACCCCCAGGAATCCGCCGTACAGCGTGTGGTAGACGATGAAGCCGGTCTTCCCGAAGCCGGTGGCTTCGGGCTCGGGCGCTCGCAGGGCCATCGCCCGGGCGCTGTCGGCCTGGGGAGTCCCGGGAAAGAGGAGCAGGAGCCGGTCGAGCACTTCGCGGGCGACCCCGGCGTGCCCCTGGGCCTGAAGGACACGTGCTGCCTGGAGCAGGACGTGGGCGCTGTCGGCCGCCGTCTGCTGGGCGGCGGCGGGATGGGGCGCGAACAGGGCCGCGGCGAGCCCTGCGGAGGCGAGCAGGTGGGTGAGACGCATGGTGCCGTCCTCTACGGACGATGGAGCGGATGGGATTCGAACCCACGACCCCCTGCTTGCAAAGCAGGTGCTCTCCCAACTGAGCTACCGCCCCGACCGGCAGAAGGATAATGGCCCTCGCGGGCGTTGTGCTCGCCGCCGCCCTCACCTAATGTCCTGTCGTCCCCTCGCAGAGCGACCCGGCGTGCAGAACGAACGGCGCACCCAGACAGGGCAGGGAGTCGTCACCACCGTCCGCGACCGGCTCCGGACGGCGCTCGAGGGAACACCCACGCCCTTCCCCTGCAGCTACGCCTTCCTGATCCACGCGCGGCGCCGGCTCGGGGAGCACGGCTTCGGCATCATCACCCTCGCCGGCGAAAGCCTGCCGCTCTCGGTCGAGATGCTGGCGACGCTCGAGGGCGTTCCCAGCCTCGTGGAGGGACTCACGCCGGTGACGCTCGGCCCGGCCGAGCCGCTCGACTGGAAGGCACCGCGGGAGCAGGGGACCTCCTGGCAGGAGATCCTCCCCGTGACCAGGGTGGCGCTCTGGTACGGCGAGCAGCGACTGCATCGCGTGGCGATGCGCTCGACCGGGAACATCCTCGTGGCCGGCCACACCGGACCGCAGCTGGTGGTCTTCTGCGCCACCCGGCCCGAGGGGTGGCCAGCCTGACCGAGAGCCGAGAGTAGAGAGCAGAGAGCAGAGGGGAGAGGAGCTGGTGCGGCTTTATCCGCTTTCCTCTCACTCTCCACTCTCCACCCTCCACTCTCCACTCTCTGCTGTCCCGCCTTATCTCGTCGCCGTCTCCACGAACCCCCGCACGTCCCCGGTCAGCTTCGCCAGCGACGGGCGGTGGATGTACATCATGTGCCCCGACTCGTAGTAGCCGCTGCTGATCCGGGCTTTCAGCTCGGCGGGCAGGCGCAGGTGATCGATGCTGTACTGGGCCGCGGCGTAGGGCGTCGCGGCGTCGTAGTAGCCGTAAGCGACGAAGACCCGCATGTGGGGGTTCCGCGCGAAGGCGGCGCGGAGGCTCTCCCCGACGTCGACGTATTCGTTGTCGGATCCGAAGCTCCAGGGCGACCCGATCCCCCCGCCGAGGATGTAGTACTCGAGGTCGCTCTTGAAGCCGAGCTCACGGCGAACGTAGTCGTTGAAGGTGGCGGTGTACGGCGGGCGGATCGCGGTCATGCTGGGATCGAACTCGGCCCGTTCCGCCCCCGCGACCGCGTTGACCCCGGTGAACCGTGAGTCGAGCCGGCCCACCGTCTTGCCCTGGTCCCGCAGCAGCTCGGCCTGGAACCGGTCCAACTCGACGCGGAAATTGCTCCGTTCCAGCCAGGCGCTGCTGAGGCCGGTGTACCGGGCCAGCTGGTCGGCGACGCGGCGCCGTTCCTCGGCCGTCAGCCGGTCTCCCTTCGCGAGCGCGACGAGGTACTCGGTCGTCGCCCAGCGCTCCGACTCCGCCAGCGTCTTCCGCAGGTCCGCCTGGAGGTCGGGCGCCAGCCTGCGATGGTACCAGGCGGTCGCCGTGTAGGTCGGCAGCATCAGCGCATAGGGGAGGTCGTTCCCGGTGCCCCAGCGGGCGGTGCCGAAGTTGAGGATGGTCGACACCAGCACCACCCCGTTGAGCGCGATCCCCCGGTCCACCAGGTGGCGGGCCAGTCCCGCGGCCCGGGTGGTCCCGTAGCTCTCCCCGACGACGAACAGCGGCGACGCCCACCGCTCGTGGCGGGTCAGGTAGAGGCGGATGAAGTCGCCGACGGAGCGAATGTCCCCCTGCAGGCCCCAGAACTTCCGGCCGAGTTCGGCCGTGGCGGCCCGGCTGTAGCCGGTGCCCACCGGGTCGATGAACACCATGTCGGTGAAGTCGAGCCAGGTGTGCTCGTTGTCGATCAGGCGATAGGGCGCCGGAGGCATCCACCCCTCTTCCCCCATGTCGACCCGCCGGGGACCCAGCACGCCAAGGTGGAGCCACACCGACGCCGAGCCAGGCCCGCCGTTGAAGGAGAACATCAGCGGCCGCTTCGACGGGTCGGTCACGCCGTCGAGGGTGTAGGCCATGAAGAAGACGTTCGCCTCGATCGCGCCCTGCTCGCTGCGGAGCGGCAGGAAGCCCGTGGTCACCTTGTACCGGAGCACCCGCGACCCAACCCGCACTTCGTGCGAGGTGACCACCGGCTTTTCCTCTCCGGCAGGCATGGCCGCTGGCGGTGCCGGCCGGACCGAATCTGTCGTGGTGCGATTCTGGGCCGCCAGGGGGTGCGCGAGCCAGACCGTGAGGAGCAGGCCGGCGATGGCGGCGGGGGCGGAGGGCAGTGGGGCCATGGGGTCTCCGGGCGAGGTCGTTGGGCGCGGGTTATCTTCGCCAAGTCAACTCGGGGCCCGAACGACCTGCAAGGGGCGCCCGGGCCCGCCGCCTGCCCCAGCCCGCCGACCATGCCCGTACGCCTCCTCACCGGTGCCGATGTCTCCCGCCTGCTCACCATGGAGGCGTGCATCGCCGTCATGGCCGACGTGCTGGCCGCCCTGTCACGGGGCGAGGCGATGCAGCCGCTCCGCACCGTGCTTCGCCTCCCGGGCGACCGCGGGGCGTTCGGCGTGATGCCGGCCCAGGTGAGCCACCCCGATGCGTTCGGGCTCAAGGTCATCTCCGTCTTTCCCGGGAACGAGGGCACCAGGTTCGATTCGCACCAGGGCGCCGTGCTGCTGTTCGAGCCCCGTCATGGCACGCTGGCGGCCATCATGGACGCCGCCGCCATGACCGCGATCCGCACCGCTGCCGTCTCCGCCGTGGCCACCCGACTCCTGGCCCGTCCGGACGCCGGGGACCTCGCCCTGCTTGGCACCGGGGTGCAGGCCCGGACGCACCTGGAGGCGATGCGGGCGGTCCGGCCCCTCCGCCGCGTCCGGGCCTGGAGCCGGCACGAGGCCCACCGGCGGGCCTTTGCGGACTGGGCCGGTCAGCGCCACGGCATCGAGGTCGAGACCCCGGGAACGGCCCGCGAGGCGGTGGAGGGCGCCGACCTGATCTGCACCGTCACCGCATCCCGGACACCCGTGCTGATCGGCGCCTGGATCGCGCCGGGCGCCCACGTCAACGCGGTCGGGGCCAGCCTCCCCGATGCCCGCGAACTCGATACCGCGGCCGTGGTGCGGGCCCGGCTCTTCGTGGATCGCCGTGAATCGGCCTTCAGCGAGGCGGGCGACTTCCTGATACCGCGCGCCGAGGGCGCGATCAGCGATGAGCACCTGCGGGGGGAACTCGGTGACCTCCTGGTAGGGCGGCTGGTGGGTCGGGAGGACGAGACCCAGGTCACGCTCTTCAAGTCGCTGGGGCTGGCGGTGGAGGATGTCGCCGCGGCTCACGTGGTGCATGGCGAAGCCGAGCGCCGCAACGTCGGGACGCTGATCGAATTGGGAGGACTCCGTGAACAAGCCGGTTGAGGCTGCACCGCTGGCGGTCGACCAGGACTACACCGTCCGGGTCTGCCAGGACCTGGTCCGCATCAATTCCATCAACCCGCTGCTGGTGGCGGACGCGCCGGGCGAGCGGGAGATCGGCGGGTATACTGCCGATGCGCTCTCGGCGCTCGGGCTCGAGGTCCGCACCCACGAACCGGAGCCAGGTCGGGTCAGTGTCACCGGACGGCTCCGGGGCTCGGGTGGCGGCCGGAGCCTGATGCTCAACGCCCATTATGACACCGTCGGGGTCGAAGGCATGCCGGAGCCGTTCAGCGGGGCGGTGCGTGACGGACGCGTCCACGGCCGCGGGGCGTTCGACATGAAGGGGAGCCTGGCGGCGTGCCTCGGGGCCGTGAAGGCGGTACGCGATGCCGGGATCACCCTCCGGGGCGACCTGGTGATCGCCGCCGTCGCCGATGAGGAGTACGGCAGCCTCGGCACCGCCGACCTCATCACCCATACCCGCACCGACGGCGCCATCGTGACCGAACCCACCGCGCTGGGCGTCTGCCTGGCGCACAAGGGGTATTGCTGGATCGAGGTGCGCACTGAGGGGCGGGCCGCGCACGGCAGCCGATTCGCCGAAGGGATCGACGCCAATCTCAGGATGGGACGGGTGCTCGCCTGCCTGGAGTCGCTCGAACGCGACCTTCGGGCCCGTCCGCCGCATCCCCTGGTGGGGCCCCCGTCGCTGCACGCGGCGTTGCTGGAGGGAGGCACCGGCTTGAGTACCTACGCCGCGAGCAGCACCCTGCAGATCGAGCGGCGGACCGTGCCCGGTGAGACCGAGGCCCAGGTGATGGCCGAGATCGAGGGACTGCTGGGCCCGCTCCGCACGCAGGACCCGACCTTCCAGGCCACGGCGCGCGCCTTCTTCGTGCGGCAGCCGTTCGAGGTGGGCCGCGAGGCCGCCATCGTCGGGGCGGTCGCCG
>DASWBQ010000169.1:0-5441 GCA_036390535.1 Gemmatimonadales bacterium
GTAAGGTCAATCGAACGCAATGCGGGCCGGCAGCCGTGTGGCTGCCGGCCCGCTGCGTTTCCGCGACAACAGTCGTTATGGCTTGGGCGCGTCGGCCCCGAGGTCGCGGTGGATCCGCCAGACGCCATCGGCATCCTTCCGCCACAGCACCACATACCGCCCTGTGGCCGTTACCTCCTTGCCGCCGGCCTTGGCGGTGCCCGCCGACCGGTAGTTCCCGATCTCGAAGACATAGTCCGGGCCCACGGCGATCACCTCTTCAGTGATGTCCTCCCGGGCGGTGAAGGTCGTCGAGTCGAACTGCGGCTGCATCTGCGCCGCGATCGCCGCGCGGCCCCGATTCCAGTCACCCGCGGGCTGGATCGAGGCGGCGTCCTCGGTGTAGAGATTGCTGATCGCGGCGGCGTCCGCCGCCAGGAAGGCCGCCGACCACTCCTTCTCCCGCGCCTGGATGGCGTCCTTCAGCGCAGCCGCGTCCACCGGGGGTGGGGGCGGCGGCTCTGGCGCCGGGGCCTGGCAGGCTGCCAGGGCGAACATCAGGACCGCTGGCGAGAACGACCGATAACGCAACATGCTGTCTCCTTGGGGTGGGGGAAGGCGGAAACCGCCTCGGCGTATGGTATCCCCCCAGCGGAGGGATCCAAAACGCCTCGTTCCGCCCTGCCGCCCTGCCGCCCTGCCGCTTTTGGCACGATATTGACCCCATGACCATCTTCTTCGTCGTCCTCGCCGTGATCGCGGCGTTCGCCGTGGTCACCTACAACCGGCTGGTCCGGCTCCGGCTCCTCAGCGTCAACGCCTGGTCCGACATCGAGGTCCAGCTCAAGCGCCGGCACGACCTGATCCCGTCGCTGGTGGAATCGGTGAAAGGCCACGCCGGCTACGAGCGCGGCACCCTCGAGAAGGTCATCGAGGCCCGGAACCGGGCCGTGGCCGCCAAGGGGCCGGCGGCCCTGGGCGAGGCGGAGCGGGACCTGGCCGCCTCGGTACGCCAGATCTTCGCGCTGGCCGAGGCCTATCCCGACCTCAAGGCATCCGAGAGCTTCGTCGGGCTGCAGAAGACGCTCGCCGACCTCGAGGAGCACATCCAGAACGCGCGGCGCTACTACAACGCCGCCGTCCGCGACCTCAACACCGCGATCCAGCAGTTCCCTTCCAACCTCCTCGCCGGGCCGCTCGGCTTCACGGCCGGGGAGTTCTTCGGCCTGGACAGTCCCGACGAGGCTGCGGTGCCGAAGATCGACTTCGGCCAGCAGGGGTGAGGCCGCTCCTCCTCCTGCTGGGCCTGCTGCTGGCGGCGGCCCCGGCCGCCGCCCAGCGCTCCTACGCCATCAAGTCGTTCGACGCCACCATCCTCGTCGCCGAGGATGGGATGATCGACGTCACCGAGACGATCACCGCCGAGTTCCGGGGCGCCTACAACGGCATCTACCGGACCATCCCGGTCAAGTACCGGAGCCCCCAGGGCTTCGGCTGGACCATCCAGCTCGACCTGGTCAGCGTCACCGACGCCGAGGGCCGGACCCTGCGGGTGGAGAGCTCGCGCGAGGGCCACTACCGCAAGTTCAAGATCTGGATCCCTGGCGCGGAGGACGCGACCCGCACCGTGGTGCTCCGCTACCGGGCCGGCAACGGGCTCCGCTTCTTCGAGGACCACGACGAGCTCTACTGGAACATCACCGGCGACGAGTGGGAGGTGCCGCTCGAAGCAGTCACCGCCCGGATCGAGCTGCCGCGGCGCGCCACCGGCGTCCGCGCCATCGCCTTCAACGGCGTCTACGGCTCCACCCGCCAGGAGGCCCGTGTCGCCGTCGACGGCACTTCCCTGATGATCACCATGCCCGAGTCCCTCGGTTTCCGCGAGGGCGTCACCGCCGTCGTCGGCTGGGACAAGGGCGTGGTCCGCGAGCCGACCTCGACCGAGCGCGCGGCCGGGTTCCTCGCCACCAACTGGCCGCTGGCCCTCCCGATCCCGGTCTTCCTGCTGATGTTCGCCCTCTGGAAGCGGGTCGGCCGCGATCCCGAGGAACTTCCGATCGCCGTGCAGTACCAGCCGCCCGACGGACTCACGCCCGCCGAGGCGGGCGCCCTGCTCGATCACTCGGTGGACATGCGGGACATCACCGCCACCATCGTCGACCTGGCGGTGGCGGGGCACCTCACCATCGAGGAGCGCGAGGAGAAGGCCCTCTTCGGCCTGATCCGGAGCCAGGAGTTCGTCTTCCGCCGCGAGTCAGCCCCAATGGGTGGGCGGCCGCTCCATGCGCACGAGCGAGCCGTGCTGGACGGCCTCTTCGAGTCCGGCACCACCGAGGTGGAGCTGTCCGACCTCGAGAACGAGTTCTACCAGCACCTGGGCGATATCCGGAGCGCCGTCTTCGACCGCCTGATCGGGAGCGGGCTCCTCCGCTCGCGCCCGGACAAGGTCCGGCAGTACTGGACCATGGGCGGCGTGGTGCTGGGGTTCCTGATGGTGGCGCTTGGTATCGGGGCGGCGGCGCAGTTCGACCTCGCGCCGCTGCCGGTCTTCATCGGTGCGGGACTCTCGGCCCTCATCGTGGTGGTCTTCGGCCAGTTCATGCCGGCCCGCACCGTGGCGGGCGCCCGGCAGCTCGAGAAGGTGCGCGGCTTCGAGGAGTTCCTGACCCGGGTCGAGGGGGACCGCTTCTTGCGGGTCGAGAAGACCCCGGAGATGTTCGAGCGCTACCTGCCCTACGCGATGGCCTTCGGGGTGGAGGGGAAGTGGGCCCGCGGCTTCCAGGACATCTACCGCGAGCCGCCGCGGTGGTACGTTGGCACCAACCCGATGGGCTTCAACGCGGCCAACTTTTCGTCCCGGATGTCGGCCATGTCGAGCGCGGCCGGATCGGCCTTGAGTTCGTCGCCCCGGAGCTCGGGGGGGTCGGGCTTCAGCGGCGGCTCCTCCGGGGGCGGCGGGGGCGGTGGGGGTGGAGGCGCGTTCTGAGGGCTCAGTTCCACAGCGTGCGGAGAGGAGCGTAGCCGCGCATCCGTTCGTCGGCCGTGGCCAGGATCGCGCCGGCCCGGAGCGCCGTCGCCGCGATGATCCGGTCCGCCGGGTCGCGGTGCGGAAAGGCAGGCAGGGTCACGGAGGCGACCGCGATCTCCGGGTCGACGGGCACGAACTCGACGAACGGCAGCGCGGTGGCCTTCGCGACCCAGGCGGCCGGGGACATCGTGAGTTCAAGCCGGCCCCGGTCCACCAGCATGGCGATCTCCCACGCGGAGATGGCCGATGCGAGCACCCGTTCCCCGGTCTCGACCCGGAGGTCGAGCTGGCGTCGCAGCGGGGCGGGAAGCTGGGCGGGATCGGCCAGCCACCAGACCAGCGCGTGGGTGTCGAGGAGAATCACCGCGCGCTCTCCCAGTCGTCCTCGCCGACCGGGGCGGTCGGGTCCTGGTACCGGAGCACGGTTTCACGGAGGACGGAAAGCGCCGCTGCCGGGTCCTCCCGGTAGGGGACCAGCTTGAGGACCGGGGTGCCGTGGTCGGTGATGACCAGGGCCTGTCCGGTCTGCTCCACCTCGCGGAAGTACTGGAGCGCCTGAGCCTTGAAGCGGGACTTGGAGATGGACTTGGGCATTTGATTTTGACCATGGTCTGGTGACTATGGTCATAATAGACAGGCCAAAGAGCTTGGGTCAAGGCCTTGGCTGTTGCGCCATCTCCTCTGCCGAGCCGTACCTGCCCAGCTGCACCTGCCGAGTTTCTATCTGCCGAGTTCTTCCCGCCGCCCCCCTCCGCCCCTCCGCCCCATGCTAACGCCCCTCACGCCCCTGTCCTTCGCCCGCCGCGCCCGCGCGCTCTACGGTGACCGCGAGGCGCTCGTCGACGGCGAGCATCGCTGGACCTACGCCCGGTTCTTCGACCGGTGCGATCGCTGGTCCTCGGCGCTCCAGCAGCTCGGGGTCACCCACGGTGACCGGGTGGCGTACATCGCCCCCAACACCCACGCCCACCTCGAGGGCTTCTACGCCGTCCCCCAGCTCGGCGCGGTGATCGTCCCGCTCAACTACCGGCTCCTCCCGACCGACTGGGTCTACATGGTGAACCACTCGGGGTGCCGCGTCCTCTGCGTCCACGCCGACTTCCTCGACCTGGTGGACTCGGTGCGGCACGAGATGCCGGCGGTCGAGCACTTCGTCGCGCTCGAGGGGCGACGCGAGGGCTGGCTCGAGTACGAGACGCTGGTCGCCGAGGCGAACCCGGCGTACGTGCAGCCGGAGGTGCACGAGGGCGACCTGCTGGCGATCAACTACACCAGCGGCACCACCGCGAAACCCAAGGGCGTGATGATCACCCACCGCAATGCCTGGGTGAACATGGTCGGGACGATGCTGCATCACCCGATCACCTGCGCCGACCGCTACCTCTGGACCCTGCCGATGTTCCACGCCAACGGCTGGACCTTCGTCTGGATCGTGACGGCGGCCGGCGCTGCCCACGTCTGCGCGCGGAAGGTGGACGCGCCGACGGTGTACCACCTGCTGGGCGGCGAGCGGATCACGATGCTCTGCGCCGCGCCGACGGTGCTGATCGCCATCGCGAACGCCCCGGAGGAATTGCGCGTCACCGCGCCCCGCGGGGTACGGGTGCTCACCGCTGGGGCCGCCCCCGCAGCGCACACCATCGAGCGGGTCGAGGAGGAACTTGGCTGGATCATCACCCAGGTCTATGGCCTCACCGAGACGGCGCCCCTCATCAGCGTCTGCGAGTCGCGACCCGAGCACGCCGCGCTCGCGCCCCACGAACGGGCCCGGATCAAGGCGCGGCCGGGGGTGTCGCTGATGACGTCCGGGGAGATGCGGGTGGTCGACGAGAACATGGCGGACGTGCCGTGGGACGGGGCGACGATCGGGGAGATCGTGGCCCGCGGCAACGTGGTGATGGAGGGCTACTACCGCGACCCCGAGGCCACGGCCCGCGCCTTCCAGGGCGGCTGGTTCCACTCGGGGGACGCCGCGGTGGTGCATCCGGACGGTTACCTCGAGATCCGGGACCGGCTCAAGGACGTGATCATCAGCGGCGGCGAGAACATCTCCTCGATCGAGGTCGAGGGGGTGCTGCTGCGGCATCCCTCGGTGCAGGAGGTGGCCGTGGTGGGGCTGCCGCACGAGAAGTGGGGTGAGGCGCCGCACGCCTTCGTGGTGCTCAAGCCCGGCGCCACGCTCTCCGAGGACGAGATGCGAGGGTTCGCCCGCCAGCGGCTGGCCGGCTTCAAGGTGCCGAAGGGGCTGACCATCCTGGCCGAGCTGCCGAAGACGGCGACCGGGAAGATCCAGAAGTACGTGTTGCGCGGCGGGCGGGGCGCCGTGGCCGCCCAGTAGGGCCGGCCTCATGGCACCGCCTGCCCCGACCACGGGCCCGTCCCGCCTTATCCCGCTCTCTCCCGCCCTGTCCCGCCCCTATCCACCGGCAGCACC
>DASWBQ010000170.1:0-2271 GCA_036390535.1 Gemmatimonadales bacterium
AAGCGGGCCGACTGGGTGATCGACCTGGGGCCCGAGGCGGGCCGGGAGGGGGGACGGGTGGTGGTCCAGGGCCCGCCGGAGGAGGTGGCGGCCGCGACGGAGTCGCGGACGGCGACCTTCCTGCGGCGGGCGCTGGAGGACGGGCAGACGGGCGGACGGGCGGACGGGCGGTTCACATGAACCATCGGCAGGCGCTCTGGGCGCTCATCGCCATCACCGTCCTCTGGGGGATCAGCATTCCCGCCGTGAAGGCGCTCTACCTGTACGCCTCCCCGTTGATGGCGGTGGCGGTGCGGTTCGGCCTCGCCGCACTGATCCTCGCCCCGATGCTCCGCCGGGTGACGCGGGAGGAGCTGCGAGCGGGGGCGCTGATCGGCACCATCTTCGCCCTGGGCGTCGTGACCCAGAACAAGGGGCTCGAGATCACTCACGCCAGCCGGCAGGCCTTCCTGCTGTCGATGTCGGCCCTGCTGACACCGGCGGTCGCGGCCCTGGCGCTCAAGCACCGGCCGGAGTGGAGCGTGGTCGCCCGGCTGGCCGTGGCGACCGCCGGGGTGTGGCTGCTGACCGGCGGACAGGCGGACGGGCTGGCAGGCGGACTGTCCGCGCTCAACCTGGGCGATCTCCTGACGCTCGCCGCCGCGGTGTTCTACGCCGGGCAGATCGTGGCGGTGGGCCACTTCGCGGGGCGGGTGAATGCCGGCCGACTGCTGGCGATCCAGTTCGGGATGACCTCGGTCCTGGCGCTGCTGCTGGGCCCGGTGGTCGAGACGCCCCGGGTCGACTTCGCCTGGCCGCTGGCCGGCCTGGTGGCGTTCCTGATCTTCAGCTCCCTGACGACCTTCACGCTCCAGATCCGCGCCCAGCGGGTGGTGACGTCGAGCGAGGCGGCGCTGGTCTACACCTTCGAGCCGGTGGTGACCGCGTTCGTCAGCTGGCTCACCCTGGGCGAGGTGCTGACGGCAGGCCAATGGCTGGGTGGGCTGGTGATTCTGGTGGCGGTGGGATTCCCCCGAAGGGGAGGAAAGCGTGAAGAGTGAAGAGTGAAAAGTGAAAAGTGACAAGTGAAAGGGTGCCCACCATGAGCCCTTTCACTCGTCACTCTTCACTCTTCACTCTCTTGCACTGGCCGCAGCCCTCCTCAGAATCTTCCACACCTTAACGACGTGCCGCTCCGTCGTCGTCCGCTGGCCGATGGCGAGGCGGAGGGTGAACCTCCCCCGGAGCGTCGTGTGGACCATGTGGACCTGGCCGGTGGCGTTGACGCGTTCGAGGAGCGCCCTGTTGTGGGCGTCGAGTGCGGGGCCATCCTCCATGCCCGCCGGGCGGTGGCGGAAGCAGACGAGGGCCAGCGGGGCCGGCGCGAGGCGGTCCCAGCCGGGCTCCGCATCGATCCACGACGCGAAGAGTTCTCCGAGCCGGATGTGCTCGCGGATCATCGCGCGCAGCGCCTCCGCGCCCTCCGTCCGCAGGACCATCCACAGCTTGAGCGCCCGGAAACGCCGCCCCAGGGGGATGCCCCAGTCCCGGTAGTTGACCACCTCGGCGTCGTGGGCGCTCTTCAGGTACTCCGGGCTCATCGCGAACGACCGCTGCAGCGCGGCGGGATCGCGGACGTAGTGGGCGCTGCAGTCGAACTGCACCCCCAGCCACTTGTGCGGGTTCACGACCACCGAGTCGGCCAGTTCCAGGCCATCGAGCATGCCGCGGAACTCTGGACAGATGGCGGCGCTCCCGGCCCAGGCCGCGTCGACGTGCAGGAACGCCCCGACCTGACGGCAGAGTTCCCCGATCGGGCGGACGGCATCAATGCCGGTGGACGACGTGGTGCCAACCGTGGCGACCACCACGGCCGGTACCAGTCCGGCCGCCCGGTCGGCATGGAGCGACTCGGCCAGCAGGTCCACCCGCAGGGCGTAGTGCTCGTCCGCCGGGATCAGCCGGACGCGCTCCGGCCGGAACCCGGCCAGGCGGGCCGCCTTCCCCACGGAGGAGTGGGCCTCGGCAGAGGCGTAGAAGGTGAGCGCGGCATCCCGGCCAGCGCGCTCCCAGGCGGCATCGCGCCCCGCAATGGTGGCCACCAGGGTGGCGGAGGAGGCGGTGTCCTGGATGACGCCGTGAAACCCGTCGGGAAAGCCGAGCAGCCTTCGCAGCCACTCGAGCGTGACCTGCTCGAGCTCGGTGCCCGCGGGCGCCGTCGCCCAGGACATGCAGTTCGCCGACAGCCCCGCCGTCAGGAACTCAGCCAGGACCGACGAAGGATTGGTGTTC
>DASWBQ010000171.1:0-9495 GCA_036390535.1 Gemmatimonadales bacterium
GGGCCGAGCCCGACGACGAAGCTGAGAGAGTGGCGGGGCCACATCATGCCGCTCTCGAGCAGCCGGACCGGTCCCTCATCTCCGACGACCGCGAAGAGCTCCCGCTGGCCCGGGTCCAGCGGCCACCCCTCCATCCCGGGGCCGATCGCCGGGCCAGCCTGCCACCCTCGTTCCGCCTCGGCCCGGTGCAGGTTGGCGTGCAGCTCGGCGACCCAAGCCTCGAGCGCCGCCGTCGCCACGCCCTCCAGCGCGAGCGCCAGGGAGGCGCTCCCCCGGGCCGCCGCCTGAATGGCATCACCGATCCCGGACCCGACGGTGGCTGTAACTATCACCACTTCGCGCGCCGGACCGAGTTGGGACGAGACCAGCGGTCCGGAGATGGTCGCGCCGCCAGCCAGGCTGACCCTGGAGTGGACGACGCGGACGATCCGGAGCCGACGCGAGACGGATGCCCGCCGGAGCAGTGGCACCCCGGTGCGAATGGCCTGCTCGGCCAGGGCTGCCAGACGGCCGCGGCGCCGGACCGAGGGGCCCGCCCCCTGGGCTCGCAGCACGGCCTCGACGCCGAGGGTCACGCTCAGATGCCCGGCAGCGAGGTGAGGCCGACGCGGGCGGCTTCGCGCCTCACTACCTCGAGCAGGGCCCGTTCCCGCTCCGCGCCAAGGTCCGGGCGCCGGTACGCCGCCACCAGCTCCGCCACCCGCCGCCGTGCCCGGGCGAAGGCATCTTCGCGTCCGCCCTCTTCCCAGTGACGGAGCGAGCCCCGGTCGATGACGGGCCCGGGGAGGTACTGCTCATCACGGAAGCGGGCCCGTGTCTCCTTGAGCTTGAGGAACTCGCCCGAGAGCCCGATCCGCGAGAAGAGGTCCGCCGCCAGCGAATCGCCCACCGGCTCGATCCCCCGGCCGAACCGCTTCGCCATCTCGATCGCCTCGGCGTCGAGGACCAGCTTCTCCACGCTGTGGCAGGCGAGGAAGTCGAGCATGCCCGCGCCGGAGATCATGTCGATGCCCGACAGCACCCCGACCAGCGCGGCGAAGGCGGTCTCCATCCCGGCCTGAGCATCCACCAGCTTGGCGTCCCCGCCGCAGAGGTAGCCGTGGGTCGGCAGGCCGAGGGACTTGCCGACCTGGGCGCAGGCGGCGTCGAGCATGGCCGTCTCGATGGCGCCCATGGGGGCGCCGCCGGTGCGCATGTCGAAGATCGCCGGCGCCCCACCCCAAACGAGCGGGGCACCCGGTCCCGCCAGCTGGTGGATGGTGATCCCCACCAGGACCTCAGCGGCATGCTGGACCACCGCTCCGGCCAACGTGACCGGCGCTGTCGCCCCGGCCAGCGGGACGGAGACGATCTCGGCCGGCACCCGGGCCGCCGCGAGGAGGAGCAGGCTATCGGCCGCGAAGTCGGACCAGTGGAGCGGGGGCGAGGGACAGACGTCGAAGATGGCCCGGGGACGGCTGGACATCGCCTCGCGGCTGCCGCTTTCGGCGGCCAGGAGATCGAGCATGGCCCCGGTCGAGGCCGCGGTGAAGGCCCCAGTCACCACCGGCCGGTCGGAATGCCACAGCACCAGGAAGAGCCGGTAGAGGTCACCGATCCCCTCCGGCACGTCGGCACAGACCATCGCAGTGGACTGGGCCGAGTAGGCGGGCAACTGCTCGGCCACCTGCACCAGGCGCACCAGGTCAGCCGATCGGGACTCGCGGTGCTGCCCGGTGTCGGGATCCAGGACGTGCACACAGGAGGACCCGGGGTCGAACTGCACCACACCCTCGCCATACCGCACCGCCGGGTGGCCGGCGCGGTCGTACAGGGCGAAGGAGCGCGGAGCGGTGGCCAGGGCCTCGCGGATGAGGGCTTCGGGAAACCGGATCACTTCGCCGTCGGCCGGCGCCCCGCGGGAGGTGAGCAGGGTACGCGCGGCCTCGGACTGCACTCGCGCGCCGGTGCCGCCGAGGATGGTGAACGCCTCGTCCAGGACCCTGCGGACGAGGTCGGCGTCGAGCAGGTCGAGGTGCGGCTTCACGCGACCGGCCGGCCGACCAGGCGGCGCGCCAGGGTGACTGCCGCGGCCGCGTCCTCGCCGTAGCCATCGGCGCCGATGGTCTCGGCCCAGGCATGGCTCACCGGCGCGCCACCGACCATGACCTTCACGCGCGGCCGGAGCCCTTCGCGGTCGAGCGCCTCGATCACCAGACGCTGGCCCGGCATGGTGGTGGTGAGGAGGGCCGAGAGGCCGACCAGATCGGCGTTCACCTCACGGGCCTTGGCCACGAAGCGCTCCGGAGCGACGTCCACGCCGAGGTCGTGCACCTGGAACCCGCTGGCGGAGAGCATGGTCATGACCAGGGTCTTGCCGATCTCGTGGATGTCGCCCTTGACGGTGCCGAGCACCACGACCCCGAGCGTCTCGCGGGCGGTGCCGCGGCGGCGCATCTCGGGCTCGAGGATGGCCACGGCGATCTTCATGGCTTCGCCGCCCATGACGAGGTCGGGGAGGAACATCTCGCCCCGGCCGAACTGCTCGCCGACGAAGTGGATGCCCGGGACGAAGCCGAGGTTGATGGCGTCGAGGGGATCGACGCCGCGGGCGAGCGCCTCCTGCGCCAGCCGCTCGACGGTGTCGGGGTCGCCGTCGATGACGCTCTGGCGCATCGCGGCGAAGAGGGGATCGGTCATGGCGTCGACCCTGCCGGCGTCACCGGCACCGTCCGGGGGCAGCCGCGCGGCAGTTCATCGGATGTTCCACCCGTTCACCGGCCCGCCGTGGAAGAAGGGCGCCGGGGTCATGACGCCGTCCCGCTTGAAGACCATGCCGTCCTTCATCACGAACCGGACGTCGCGGAGGGCGTCGATGGACTCGAGCGGGTTGCCCGGCACCGCGATCAGGTCGGCGATGAGCCCTGCCTTGATCGGACCCCGGACCTTCTCGGTCTGGCTGACCTGGTAGCCGCCGATCGTCATCGCGCGGAGGATGTCCGCCGGGGGGATCCCGGCGGCCTTCCAAGTCTCGATGAACTCGATCGCCACCTCCCCCCGGTGCTTCCCCGGCACGTAGTAGTCGGCGTCGGTGGAGAAGGTCAGCGGGACCTTGTTCTGGTACGCGTTGCGGAGGCCCGCCACGGTGGCCTGGTACCGCTCCGGGGTGGTGTGGCCGGTGAGCGAGATCGGGGTCTCGGTCCCAGCCCGCCAGATCCCCTTCTGCGCCATCAGCTTGTGCATCTCGTCGGTGAGGCCCCGGTCGTGGGCGATGGACCAGACGCCGGCCTCGATGGCGCGCCGGGCGCCGTCCACCGTCTGGACGTGGCCTTCCACCTTGAAGCCGATCCGGGCCGACTCGCTGATGAAGAGGCGGATCTCGTCGGTCGAGTAGCCCCACGGCTTGCAGTCGACGCAGATCTTGATCACCCTGGCCCCGAAGAGGGCATTCTGCCGCACCGCCTTGACGATCTCGTCGGGGGTGTCGGCGTCGAGGTACTCTGGATAGACGATCTTCCTGTCCACCGCCATCTCCGGCGTCGGCCAGAACTGCCCGCCCGTCCCGCCGATGATCAGCCCCGAGTTGATGATGGTCGGGCCCGGCACCCAGCCCTGCTCGATCGCGATCCGGAGGGCGGCGTCGGCGTAGTTGGCGTTGTTGCCCATGTCGCGGACGATGGTGAAGCCTGACGAGAGCATCTGAATGCCGTTCGACACGGCCTGAATCGCCCGGAGCGGGGTGCTCTCCATCACGTACGTCAGGTAATAGACGTTGTTCTCGGGGACCTGCTTGTAGGTGAGGGCGAGGTGGTTGTGGGCGTCCACCAGGCCGGGCAGCACGGTGAGGCTCGAAAGGTCGATCACCTCCGCGCCGGTCGGGATCGGCAGCCCGCCGCCGACCGCGGTGAACCGGCCCTTCTCCACCAGGATCACCTGGTTGGTGGCCAGGGTGCCGGTCTCCGGATCGACCAGGCGGCCGGCGCGGATGGCGGTGACCTGGCCATCGAGGGTGGCCGGGGCGAGGACGGCGAGTCCAGCGGCCAGCAGGGACAGCCCGCGGTTCATGAGGTGTCGCATTTCGGTTCTCCGTTCGGCGTGGGCGGGTTCAGCGGGCCGCGTTCCGGCGGATCGCCACGGTCCGTTCGAGTTCGTCAGCGTACTGCAGCACTTTCCGGCGCAGGTCGGCGGGCAGGTCAGGGTGACGATCGAGCCACGCCGTCACGACCTGCAGTGCTTCCGGACTGGTCTGCCCGCCGAGGAAGGCGTCGAGCCAGTTGCCCAGGAAGAAGATCCGGCGGTTGGCCTGGATGAAGGCGAGGGAGTCGAGCGCGGCCTGGAGATATGGCCTCGTCAGATCCTCGTGTGCCAAGGCGTTGAAGCTCCCCAGGCTGCCCGACGCCCACTCTTCGTTGAGGGTGGAATCGGCGAACCAGCGGGTGAAGTACTCCCGCTTCGTTTCCGCCCTGGGCCGCCCCGCTCCGGCGATGAAGGCGCGGCGCCGGCCATCCGGAGTGGTGTCCCGCACCCGCTGGCGCTCCAGCGCCGCCTCCGCGCCGGGATGCCCGAGCACCAGCATCCGCCCGACCACGGCCCACCGGGTCGGGTCCCGCACCGGTTCCCCGGCGGCCGAGTCCACCGAGAGGAGCGCAGCGAGCCTCGCCAGCGCCGCCGGCGTCGAGGCCGTCTCGATGAAGGCATCGAGCGCCGCCTTCCGGATCCCATAGGCGCGGGTGGTGTCGTCGGCCATCCGGACCAGGGTCTGCTCCGCGGTCTCCTGCACCTCCGCCCGTTCCGCCCTCCCCAGGTACGCCCCCATCGCCCGCTGCAGCCGGCCGAGCAGGCTCGGCGCGATCTGCTCGTCGGTTTCGGCGGGGAGGGCCGTGAGCCCGAGTCCCACGAACTCCCCCGGCGGCAGCCGGCCGTTCCGGACCTCGTCCCAGAGGGAGCCCCAGAGCATGGCGCGGAGGAAACGGTCCTCGACCCGGGTGATGCCTCCGGCGAGCAGCCAGCGCGTGGTCGCGCTGTCGAGCCGGGTGAGGTGGTAGCCGTAGTCGCCGGCGTTGGCGAAGAGGAGGTGGGGGGCGGGCAGGCCGGCGGCCTCCGGCACGCTGGTCTCGTCCGCGGCCATTCCGACCGGAATGAGGACCGGCTCGCGGCCGGCCCACCCGACCAGCACCTGGGTGCGCATCGGCCAGGGGCCGGGACCCGAGAGCCGCTGCACCGGCCGCTGGCGGAGCGTGAGCCGGGCGATGCGGCCATCACGGAGTTCGAGCCGGGGCTCGACCTCGGGCATGCCGGGGCGGAGGATGAACTGCCGACCCCAGTCGTCGAGCGAGCGCCCGCCGGCCGACCCGATCGCGGCGAGGAGGTCGCGCCAGGTGGCGTTGGCGTACGCGTGGCGTTCGAGGAAGTCACGCACGCCATTCTGGAACGCCGTCTCCCCCACCAGGTAATTGAGCTGCTTCAGGACCGACGGCGCCTTGTTGTAGACGATCGGGCCGTAGTTGCTCTTGGCCTGATCGAGGTTGCCGAGCTCCTGCCAGACGGGCGTGGTACCCCGGGTCTGGTCGACGCCGTAGGCGGCGGGCTTGTTGCGAAGGTAGAAGGTCTGCCAGGCGCCGCTGGTGCTGTCGAGGTCGGTCAGCGCCTTGGCGGCGATGTAGGTGGCGAAGCCCTCCTTGAGCCAGAGGTCGTCGAACCAGCGCATCGTCACCAGGTCGCCGAACCACATGTGGGCGACCTCGTGGAGGACCGTCGACAGCCGGCCGAGGCGGCGCGGCAGGGTGGGTCGTTCCCGGAAGATGAAGCCGTCCTCGTTGTAGAAGACGGCGCCCGGGTGCTCCATGCCGCCGAAGGGAAAGGCCGGCGCCAGCACGAAATCGTACTTCTCGAACGGATAGGGACGGTCGAAGTACCGCTCCATCCAGTCGATGGCGCGGTGGTTGGCGGCGAGAAGGGTGTCGAGGTCGGCCTCGCGGGCGCGGGAGCGCCGGACGTACACCGTCATCGGGCGGCCGCCGGAGGTCATGCTGGCCCGGTGCCATGGCCCCGCCGCGAAGGCGATCAGGTAGGTGCTGATCGGCCGGGTCTCGGTGAAGTGATGCGTGACCCTGCCGCCAGCCGTGTCGGCCCGGGCGAGCGCGCCGTTCGAGACGGCGCTCCAGCCGGCGGAGGTGGTCAGCCGGAAAGTGACGCGGGCCTTGAGGTCGGGCTGGTCGAAGGAGGGAAACAGCTGGTTGGCGTCCGCCGGCACCAGCAACGTGTAGAGGTAGTCGCTGCTGTCGGCCCGGTCGCGGAACCGGATGATGCTGGCCCCGCTCGGCGCGACGGCGCTGACGAAGCGGAAGTCGAGGCGGTTCTCGCCGCTCCGGAGCAAGCGGGCCGGCACCCGGAGGTGGGCGCCATTGAAGGCCCCCTCCGGCAGCGCCTGGCCGTTGGCGGCGGCGGCGGTGAGGTGCCGCCCCCGGAAGTCGACGACCAGGTCGCCGGGACCGGTCCGGCGAAACCGGACGGTGACCTGGCCGAGCGCACTGTCGAGCGGCGTCACGTCCAGGGCGAGGTCGTATCGGACCTCGCTGATGGTGCGGGCCCGGTGCTCCGCGAGCTGGCGGGAGACCCCCGGGCCCATGAAGGCGGCCACGGTGTCGGCGGCGAGCACCAGGGCGGGAACGAGCATGCATCGAAGCTCGGGGCCCCGGGTGCGGTGGCGCAAGGCGTGGGCACCGCGCTGGTCATCACCGGGCGGGCGTGGTAAGCTGACGGGATCATGGGACCGCACCTCGGCCTGCTCGACGTGCTGGTGGTGGCCGGCTATCTCCTGGCCATCCTCGGCATGTCGGCCTGGATCGCCCGGCGGCAGCACACCGGCTACGAGTACTTCCTGGCGGGCCGGGCCATGCCGGGCTCGCTGCTGGCCCTGTCGATCATCGCCAACCAGGCCAGCGCGATCAGCCTGATCGGGGCGCCCGCCTTCGTGGCCATGCGCGCCGGCGGGGGGCTGGCGTGGCTGCAGTATGAACTGGCCCTGCCGCTGGCGATGCTGGCGGCGATGGTGCTGCTCCTGCCGGCCCTCCGGAGCGTCACCGGACCTTCGATCTACGCCTACGCCGAGCAGCGCTTCGGACCGGCCACCCGGCGGAGCCTGGCGGCGGCGTTCCTGCTGTCCCGCGGGCTGGCCCTCGGCGTCGCCCTTTACGCCTCCGCGATCGTGGTCTCCACGGCACTGGGCTGGCGGCTGGACGTGGCGATCGTCGCGATCGGCATCTTCTCCCTGGCCTACACCAGCCTGGGCGGCATCGTCGCCGACATCTGGAGCGACGTGCTCCAGCTGGGGCTGCTCTGGGGCGGGACGCTGGCGGGAGCCGGGTTCCTCCTGGCCCGCCATGGCCCCGGGCTCCTCGACGCGATCCCGGCGGAGCGCACCCGGACGCTGGTCCAGGGCTGGGGCACCGGTCCCGACGGGACGTTCGCCTTCTGGCCGATGCTGATCGGCGGGCTCTTCCTGTACGTATCCTACTACGCCTGCGACCAGAGCCAGGCCCAGCGCCTGCTCACGGCGCGCACCGACGGCGAGGCCCGGAAGGCGCTGCTGTGGAACGGCCTGCTGCGGTTCCCCCTGGTGCTGACCTATTGCCTGCTCGGGCTGCTGCTGGCGGGGCTGCTCGCCACCGACGCCGGCTTCGCCGCGCGGCTGGCGGGCCAGCCGGGGGACAGCCTGGTGCCGACCTTCATGATGGAGTACCTGCCGGGCGGGCTCCGGGGACTGATGCTGGCGGGCCTGCTCGCCGCCGCGATGTCCTCGATCGACAGCGCCATGAACTCGCTGGCGGCGGTCACGATCGAGGACGTCGTTCGGCGCGACCCCTCGAGCCTGCCGGCCTGGATGGGCCGCCTGACGTCGGTGGGCTGGGGCGTCTTCGCCGTCGGGTCGGCCATGGCCTTCGCGCGCACCGGCTCGGGCGTGCTGGAACTGGTGAACCTGATCGGGTCGGCCTTCTACGGACCGATCCTGGCCGTCTTCGTACTGGGCGCCACCACGCTCGGGGTGGAATCGCGGGGGGCGCTGGCAGGCCTCATCGGGGGACTCGCTGCCAACGTCCTCCTCAGCCAGCTGGCCCCGTCACTCTCGTGGCTCTGGTGGAATCCCGCGGGGTTCGGGGCCGCGGTGGCGGTGGCGTTGGCGGTGACCCGCGGGCCGGTACGCCTGGTCCGCCCGCCCTGGCCCCATCGGGAGGCCAAATGGCTGATCGGGGCCTTCGTGGCGCTGTTCGCGACGCTGGCCGTGCTGCCGCTGCTTTTCGACTGACGCCGGGCTACGTGCGCCTGGAGGGCCGCCGACGCGCCAGGAATTTCGTCAGGACCTCCTCAAGGTCCGGCCGGGTGACCTCGTCGAGGACGTAGCGGACCCGGACCGACGGCTTGTCGATCCGGATCACCCGGCGCAGGTCGATCGGCGTGCCGATGACCACGGTGTCGCAGGGGGTTCGCTCGATCGTCGCCGCCAGGTCCCGCATCTGCTCCTCGCCGTAACCCATCGCCGGCAACAGCGCCCCGGTGCCCGGATACTTCTCGAAGGTCGCGGCGATGCTCCGCACCGCATACGGTCGCGGATCGACGATCTCTCTCGCGCCGAAGCGCTTCGAGGCCAGCACCCCCGCGCCGAACTTCATCTCGCCGTGGGTGAGCGTCGGGCCGTCCTCCACGACCAGCACCCGCTTGCCCTCGATCAGTTTCGGGTCGTCCACCGAAATGGTGGAGGCTGCCTGGATGACCTGGGCCTTCGGGGTGAGGGCCCGGACATTCCGCAGCACTTCGGCGATGTTCTCGGGCCGGGCGGAATCCACCTTGTTGACCACCACCACGTCGGCCAGCCGGAGGTTCACCTCCCCAGGATAGTAGAGCAGCTCGTGGCCGGGCCGGTGCGGGTCCACCACCGTGACGGTCAGGTCGGGGCGGTAGAACGACATGTCGTTGTTGCCGCCGTCCCAGACGATCACGTCGGCTTCCTGTTCCGCCTGCTTCAGGATGGCGGCGTAATCGACCCCGGCGTAGATGATCGTGCCGGTGACGATGTGGGGCTCGTATTCCTCCATTTCCTCCACGGTGCACTGGTACTTCCGCAGGTCCTCGATCGTGGCGTAGCGTTGCACCTTCTGCTTCACCAGGTCGCCGTACGGCATCGGGTGCCGGATCGCCACCACCCGCTTCCCCATGTTCCGGAGCAGGCGGCAGATCTTACGGGAGGTCTGGCTCTTGCCGGCGCCGGTACGGATCGCCACGACCGCGATCACCGGGACCTTCGACTGGAGCATGGTGTCGCGGGTGCCGAGCACCTTGAAGTCCGCGCCATGGGCCATCACCAGCGAGGCCTTGTCCATGACGTAGTTGTAGCTCACGTCCGAGTAGGAGAAGACCACTTCCTCCACCTGGTACCAGTCGATCAGCCGGGCCAGTTCCTCTTCCGGCAGGATCCGGATTCCCCTCGGGTAGAGCGCGCCGGCCAGGGCGGCCGGGTAC
>DASWBQ010000172.1:0-6816 GCA_036390535.1 Gemmatimonadales bacterium
AGGAGGGCCGTCGAGTAGACCTTTCCCTGGGCGTCGGTCTTGAGGCTGATCGTCCCGCCACCGTCGAGCGCCCCGTGGAGCAGGAAGTTGAGCGCGCCCAGGTTGGGCAGCTCGAACCGCTCGACCCCGGACACCATGCCGCGGAAGTGGCGCGCCACGCGGGCCCTGGTCACTTCCTTGACCAGCACCGGGTAGTACTCAGGGTCGAGGGCGATCAGGCCGACGTTGGCCGTGTCGCCCTTGTCGCCTGACCGTGCGTGGGCCAGATAGCGCAGCTGCAGGCGGACGGTCGGTCGGGCAGGTCGACCGCCAGCCTGCGCCTTCCGGCTACGCTTCGAGGACGTCGACTTGGACATGCGGCTCGATCTCCGTGCGGTCAATCAGTGCGGGCCAGTAGGCCACGATCTCCTCCACTGCCGGCCGTCCCCCGGCGAATCCGGTCACGCTGGGGGGGCCCGTCAGCACCAGCGGCGCGATCTCGCGGGTGAATCGCTCCACAGGAGCGCGCTCCCGCGCCCGGACCCCGATCCGCAGCTGGACTTCGGCCAGGTCCGGGGATGGCGCGCCCGCCAGTCTGCCGTGGGTGGCATCCACGCCGACGAACTCGGTCAGCACCTGCTCGAACTCGAGGCCCAGGTCGCGGAGACGGCCGCGCACCACCTGGTCGGCGCGACGGGCCTTCTCATACGCGTCGGGCCATGAATAGACCAGGGTGCCGACCGCCTTGTAGCCATAGAAATAGGCGATCGAGACCTTGAGCTTGTCGGTGCGCGGACGGCCCCGGATGCCGGACACCTCGACCCGGTCTTTCCCCGCCTGGCGAAGCTGGATGGAAGTGAAGTCGGCGACGCCATCGGGGGTGATGTAGTTGTGCGGGTCGCCCATTTCGTAGACCAGCTGTTCCTTCACGGATGCCACGTTCACCACCCCGCCGGTGCCGGGATGCTTGGTGATGGCGAAGGTCCCGTCGGCACGGGCCTCCACGATCGGGAACCCGGGGTTTTCCAGGCCGCGCACCTTCCGCCAGTCGCGCATCAGGTTGCCGCCGGACGACTGGGCGCCGCACTCGATGATATGCCCGGCGATGGTGCCGGCGGCAATCCGGTCCCAGTCGTCCCGGGCCCAACCGAATTCGTGGACCAGCGGCCCCAGGGTCAGCCCGGTGTCCGTCACCCGGCCCGTTACGATCACGTTTGCACCGCGGGCGAGGGCCTCGACGATCGGCGCGAGGCCCAGGTAGGCGTTCGCGGACAGGACCTTGTCGCGAACCTCGGTGAGCGGCCTGCCGGTATCGAGATCGTTGAGAGTGTGCCCTCGGGCGAGCAGCTCGTCGAGACGGGCGAGGATGTCGTCACCGGTGACCAGGCCGACCCGGACCTTTCCAGCGAGCCCCAGCTTCCGGGCCGCCGCGAGGACCGCCTCGGCGCAGCCCCGCGGGTTGACCCCGCCCGCATTGGTCACCACCCGGACGCCCTTGCTGACGGCGTCGGGGAGAATCCGCTCCATCAGCGGGATGAAGTCGCGGGCGTAGCCCATCGCCGGGTCGCGCGACCGCTGCTTCTGCATGATGGACATGGTCACCTCGGCGAGGTAGTCCATCATCAGGTAGTCGATCGGCCCGCCCCGCACCTGGCGGACCGGCGCTTCGAGCCAGTCGCCCCAGAAGCCCTGTCCTGCAGCGATTCGAACGGTTCGGTTCATGGCATGATTGGTGGCAATGGCGGAGCGAGGCGGAACTCCTGCGACCAGGCATCCCCCCTGGCGTGGATGGTTACCCGTCCGAGCGGAAAAAAGCCGTCCCCGGGGACCCACGGCAATGGCGGCAGGCGGAAGGGTCGCCCCGCGGCTGTGGCCGGCAGCGGGACTGCCGGAAACCTCGAGGCCTCAGGGAGGGAGTCAGCATAGAGCCGGACCGTCAGGCGCGCCTCCCACAGCACCTCCGCGCCCGCTGCCGCGAACCCGGGCAACAGGACGATCTCGGCCTGGCGATCGGGGCGACCGGAGGGCAGGTCGGCTTCGAGCCGCCCAAAGGCGTAGTTCTGTGGCGAGGTCTTCAGGAACGTTCCATCCGCGTCAACCAAGGTCAATCCGAAGTCGGTAAGGAGGGGCCAGAGGTCCCGATCGAGGCGAAGGTCGATCTGCACCCGGCGGACCCACCCCGGCAGGGTGAAGGGGATCCGGCGCTCGGCCGATCCGCGCGAGGACGTCACGACGCCCCGTTCCGCGCCAACCACCGTCAGCGTCACGCTGTCGGGCGTCCCCGGCACACCCACCTTGACGGTGTCGCGGGCGACAGCGACGGTGACCAGGCCCGGCGCCGGCGCGACGACGACCTCCGCCGCTACCGAGGCCGCAGGCCCGGCCATGATCACCAGCTCGTAGACGCCGGCCACGACGTCCCGGCCATCCGCGGCAAAGACCGCCGAGGAGTCGGGGTCGGTAACGATCTGCGCCGCCCCGCCTCGAAACGGCATTCCCCCGGGCTCATGCAGGAAGGCCAGGAGCGGGGCGCCGCGCGGCTCGCGGATGCTGACCGTGAAGCCACGCCCGCTGTCCGCCAGAAGCGGAAGCCGCTGCCAGGCACCCGCCGCGGCCCTCACCGACAGACTCTCGGCGGCCAGCGCGCGTGGCGAGATGATCGTCGCCGCGAGCCGGAAGGCCGGCGCGACCAGGCTGTCCCGGCCCCACGCCTCCACGACACCAACGTGGACGCCCGGGCCGGGGAGCCGGTCCCGCCGCACCCGGACGTTGACAGTGGCCGTGTCTTCCAGTTGGAGCACCGGTGGAGGCAAGAGCCATTGCACATCCGACCGGAGGGCGAAGCGGCCGGGAGCACCGGCGCGGAGCCGGTAGGACAACACACTGTCCGTCCCTGGCCGGACGATCGCGGCGGAACCGCTCCCCTGGGCGCGCACCTCCACCTCGGCGGCGGGCCCCAACTGCGCCAGGAGTTCCCAGGCGCGCATCACGTCGGGCAGCCCCGCACCCTGATCGACCACCGTCGCGCCCAGCAGCGGCCGTGCCGAGGCCACCAGCGCCCGCTTGATCAGCGCCGCGTCGACAGGCCGGCCCTCCGCCGTCAGGCCGGACATCAGGAGCGCCGCGAGCCCGGCGACATGGGGTGCCGCCATGCTGGTCCCGTTCTTCACCTCTTCGCCGATATCCCATCCCGGCACGGTCGAATACGCGAGCCCGGGAGCCACCAGGTCGGGACGGGCCACTTCCCCGCCCCTGGCGCTGAAGAAGGCCACCATGTCGTCGTAGCGCCGGCCACCGGGGCCCATCGGCAGGAAGGCGCCCGGATAGGTCGCGCCAACCGAGAGCGGGCGGCGGGCCGATCCGGGAAACCCGAGGGTCGAAATACCGGGACCGTCGTTCCCGGCACTGATCGTCATCACCACGGCGGGGTGCGCGGCCAGGACCGAGTCCACGAGGGCGTCGATCGTCGCCTTCCCCTCGGCCTCGTTGCCGACCCCGTAGCTGATGTTGATGACCAGCGGCTGGCGCCGGCGGGCGGCGGTGCGGATGGCGTAGTCGATGCCCCGCAGCATGCTGCCGGTGCGGGTGATCCCGCCGTGCGCGTTGTTGGCGATCTTCACGGAGAGGATCTCGGCGCCCGGAGCCACCCCGTCGAAGCCGCCGACGCCGTAGAGGGCGTGCCCGGCCGCGATGCCGGCGACGTGGGTGCCGTGGGCGCTGGTGTCGAAGACCAGATCGAGCAGCGGCGCCTCACCGTCGCCACGGTCCTCGAGGTTCACCGCGATGCCGGTCGTAGCGGCTCGCCCGCGGTTCCAGGCGAAGGTCTCCCGGGCGACCGCGTAGTCACGGACGGGTCGCTCGTTGGCGAGGCTGCCGTCGCCATCGGTATCCGCCAGGACGGCCCATCCGTCCGCGATCCGGACCGCCGCCACCGCAAGGGTGTCCCCGACGTGGCCGTTGCCATCGAGGTCGGCGGCCGGGGGCTCGCCGAGCTGGATCTCCGCCAGGCGACCGGCGAAGACCGGGGCGGAGGTGAGTCCGCGCAGTCGCGCGGCTCCCCGGAGCACCACCCCATCGGCGAAGACGGTGTCCCCGGTGAATCGAGCCGGGGCGAGGGCGATCCGTCCCTCGCCGCTGAAGTCCCGCTGGTCGATCAGTTTCGGCCCGCCGTCGGGCAGCCGCTGCAGCCCGGCCACCGGATCGACACCCCCATCCAGCACTGCGACCAGCACGCCACGGCCGTCGTACCGGGGATAGGCAGACCGGAAGGCGAGGACGTTGGTGCTCCCCAGCGGCATCAGGCCGAGGAGGGCGGCGTCGGCGGGAGGAGTGGATGGTTCTGGCCGGAGGGGCGGACGGGCGGACGGGCCGACGGGCGCCGGCTCCGGAACCGGAGCGGTCGTGGTCGGCACCGGACCGGCAGCCGGGCTGCAGCCGAGAATCGCCGCGAGGAGCGCGGCGATCCCGAACCTGCCCGTCCGCCCGTCAGCCGGTCCGCCCGTCACGCCGTTCCGGAAAGAACGAACGCCCCCAGGTGCGGGCCGTCGAAGTTGGCCGCAACCCGGAGCAGGAACGCGAGGGTGTCACGGGTTTCTTCGGGGGTGACGATGGCGTCCACCATCCCGCGCGCGGCAGCGTACTTCGCGTCCAGCTGATGCTCATAGTCGGCCCGCATCGCTTCCATGCCGGCCGTCACCTTGTCCGGAACGCCGCGCTTCTCCTGCTTCGCCCTTTCGATCTCGGCGCCGTAGACCGCCGCCACCGCGGAGTCTCCCTCCATGACGCCCATCCGCCCGGTCGGCCAGGAAATGATGAAGTCGGGGTCGAACCCCTGCCCGGCCATGGCGTAGTAGCCCGCCCCGGAGGCGTGGTTCACGGTCAGGACCAGTTTCGGCACCGGCGCCGTGGCCATCGCCTCCACCCATTCGGCACCCGCGCGGATGATGCCGGATTGTTCGGCTTCGGGGCCCACCATGAACCCGCTGACGTCCTGCACGAACAGCAGCGGGAGGCGCTCCCGGCTTGCCGTCTCGATGAAGTAGGCGACCTTCCGGGCGCTCTCCGTATAGATGATGCCGCCGAACCGCGGCGCGGTCCCGGCCGCTCCCTTCACGACGCCCCTCCGGTTGGCGATCACCGCCACCGGCCATCCTTCGATCCAGGCGTGGCCGCAGAGCATCTCCCTGCCGAGGTCGGCCTGGAACTCGTCCAGGCGTCCGCCGTCGAGGAGGGTCTCGAGCACCGCGTGCATGTCGTACGACATCCGGTGATCGTTGGGCAGGAGCCGGTAGATCTCCTCCGGCGGCCGGGCCGGCGGCAGCGGCTCCCGCAGGGAGTGCCGCACCCCGTGGACGCGGGGCAGCCGCCCGACGTACTCGCGGAGCCGCTCGAGGCACTCGGCGTCATTCGCGGCCCGGTAGTGCGCGACCGCCGAACGGGTGGTGTGCATGCTGGCGCCGCCGAGGGTCTCGGCGTCCACGGTCTGCCCGGTCGCGCCCTTCACGAGATTCGGCCCGCCCAGCCCCATGAAGCTGGTCCCCTCGACCATAAAGATCACGTCCGAGAGCGCGGGGAGGTATGCCCCGCCGGCCACGCAGCTCCCCATCACGGCGGCGATCTGCGGCACCTTCAGGTATCGCCGCATGATGGAGTTGTAGTAGAAAAGCCGGGCGGCGCCGTACTGGCCGGGAAAGACCCCTCCCTGAAAGGGGAGGTTCACGCCGGCACTGTCCACCAGGTAGATGATGGGGATGCGCTGCCGCATCGCCACTTCCTGGGCGCGCAGCATCTTGGGAATGGTCTCGGGCCACCAGCTGCCGGCCTTGACGGTCGCGTCGTTCGCGACGATGACGACCTCGCGGCCGGACACGACACCGATCCCGGTGATGACTCCCGCCCCGGGCGCCTGGCCGTCGTAGCGGTCGTGGGCAATCAGGAGGCCCATCTCGAACCAGGTGGTGCCCGGATCACGCAGCGCCTCGACCCGCTCCCGCGGACTGAGTTGCCCCTTGGCATGCATCTTCGCGACGCGTTCCGGCCCGCCCCCCTCGCGGAGCCGGTCCGCCAGGGCAAGGTACTCCCGGGAGAGCGCCCGCAGGCGCGCAGGCTCGGTCATGGGTGCTCCCGCGCCGGTCGTGCCGCCGCCCAGTCCGCGATGTACTTCACCAGGTCGCCGGTCGGGGTCCCCGGGCCGAACAGCTGCCCAACTCCCAGGGCCTGCAGCGCCGCCTGGTCTCCCGGCGGGATGATGCCGCCGCCGGTCAGGAGGATGTCGGGCCGGCCCTTTGCGACGAGCAGTTCACGGACTTTCGGAAACAGGGTCAGGTGCGCCCCCGAGAGCACCGAAAGGCCGACCACGTCGACGTCCTCCTGGACGGCGGCGGTGGCGATGCTCTCCGGGGTCTGGTGGAGACCGGTATAGATGACCTCCATCCCGGCGTCTCGAAGTGCCGCGGCCACGACCTTGGCCCCACGGTCGTGGCCGTCGAGTCCCGGTTTGGCCACCAGCACGCGAATCGGTCGCGTCTCGCCGGTCATCACTTGAAGCGCAGGAGTGCCGCCAGGCCATCGATGCGGGCGCCGGCCTCGGAGTGAATGACGTCGACCTCGACCCGCTGGCGGAGCGCCTCCTCGATGGCGTCGTCGATGACATCCTGGACCGGCACGCCGGGGCCTTCCGCGCGGCACTCCTTTTCGAGCAGGACCAGCCGGCCTGAGGCACACCGGAACCCGGGCATCGAGGCCGACGGACTGACCAGCAGGGTCCGGACCTTCCCCTCGGTGAGCGCTTTCAGGGTCTGGGCCACCCCGTTGACCGCCCACCCGCTGCCGATCCCG
>DASWBQ010000173.1:0-11588 GCA_036390535.1 Gemmatimonadales bacterium
AGAAGCGCATCAGGATGTGCGGCAGGCCGGCGGTGCCGAACATCAGCGCCATGCCGAGGGAGATGGCGTCGAGCGGTTTGGCCACCAGCTTGCCCGGCGCCAGGACCCCTTCACCGTACCGCTCCGCGGCGGTGGCGAAGAGCGCCGCGGGGCTCCACCCGAACCGGGAGAGCACCATCGCGGCCAGGACGGCGGCGCCGCCCATCAGCAGGACGGCCTTCACGATCTGGACCCAGGTGGTGGCGATCATCCCGCCGAACAGCACGTAGAGGATCATCACCACCCCGACGATGACCACGGCGGACTCGTAGGGAATCCCGAACATCAGCCGGATCAGCCCGCCGGCGCCCACCATCTGGGCGATCAGGTAGAAGATGACGGTCGCCAGGGTGCCGAGGGAGGAGGCCACGCGGAGCGGGGTCTGGTCGCGGTGCAGCGCCACCACGTCGGCGAAGGTGTACTTGCCGAGGTTCCGGAGCGGCTCGGCGACCAGAAAGAGCACTACGGGCCAGCCCACCAGCCAGCCGGTCGAGTAGATCAGGCCGTCGAACCCGCTGGTGGACACCAGGCCGGCGATGCCGAGGAACGACGCCGCGCTCATGTAGTCGCCGGCCAGGGCGAAGCCATTCTGGCCGGCGGTGATCGAGCGGCCCGCCGCGTAGAACTGCTCAGTGGTGCGGGTGCGGCGGGCGGCCCACCAGGTGATGCCAAGGGTGAGGCTGATGAAGGCGAAGAAGAACGCGATGGCGACGGGGTTGGCCTGGCCGATGGCAGTCTCGGGCGCCTGCTGGAGCAGCATCATGCCCCCGGTCCCCGGCGCAGGTCGGCGTCGTGAGAGCGGTTGGCCCAGCGGACGTAGCCCAGGGTCAGCAGCCAGGCGGCCACGATGACGAGGGCACCGAGCAGGATGCCGAGACTCAGCCCGGGCGTCACCAGCCGGCCCATCAGCTCCTTGTCGTAGGCGATCAGCAGGATGAAGCCGAAGTAGATCACGACCATGACGGCGGTCAGCGTCACGGCGACCCGCCACTGGCGGCGGGCCACGCCGCGGAGGTGCTCGTGGTGCTGCTCGGACATGGCGTTTCCTCGGTCAGCCGTCGCGGGAGGTGGACTTCCAGGTGCGGTAGGAGGCGCTCTGCGCCCGGCGGTCGGCCGGAATCTCGCGGAGCGGCTCGACCGCCTCCCAGTGGGCGTGGAGCCGGGCGGGGAGGCCCTGGTAGAGCCGGGTCCCCTCCGTCTTCCACGCCAGCATCTCGTCGGTGACGTCCTTGACGATCTTCGCCGGATTGCCGACGACCACCTTCCGCTCGGGAATCTGCATCTCGGCGGGGACGAAGCAGAGGGCGCCGACGATCGAGCCGGCACCGACCACCGCGTTGTCCATGACGACGGCGTTCATCCCGATCAGGACGTTCCGGCCGATCCGGGCGCCGTGCACGATGGCCCCGTGGCCGATGTGAGCCGCTTCCTCGAGCACGACGGTCACCCCGGGGAACATGTGGACGGTGCAGTTCTCCTGGACGTTGCAGCCGTCCTCGATCACGATCCCGCCCCAGTCCCCGCGGATCGCCGCCCCGGGGCCGATGTAGACGTCCCGGCCGATGATGACATTACCGGTCACCGCCGCCTGCGGGTGGACGAAGGCGGTGGGGTGGACAACGGGGATGTAATCCTCGAATCGATAGATCATCTGGCAGTCGTGAGTTGTAAGTCGAGAGTCGAGAGTCGAGAGTGGCAACGCCTCTCCCGTCTTATCCCGCTCTCTCCAGCACCACCGCCATCCCCTGGCCCACGCCGATGCACATGGTGCAGAGGGCATAGCGCAGGTTCCGGGCTTCGAGTTCCCGGGCCGCGGTCAGCAGCAGCCGGGCGCCGGACATCCCCAGGGGGTGGCCGAGGGCGATGGCGCCGCCGTTCGGGTTGACGCGCGGGTCATCGTCGGCCAATCCCAGCTGGCGGGTGCAGCCCAGGCTCTGGGCGGCGAAGGCCTCGTTCAGCTCGATCACCGCCATGTCGTCCAGGGTCAGGCCGGCCCGCTCCAGTGCCTTCCGGGTCGCCGGTACCGGGCCCAGCCCCATCAGCCTCGGTTCCACGCCGGCGACGCCGCTCGAGACGACCCGGGCCAGCGGTGCCGCTCCGGCGGCCTTGAGCCCGGCTTCGGATGCCACCAGCAGCGCACAGGCGCCGTCGTTCAGGCCGGACGCGTTCCCGGCGGTCACTGACCCCTTCCCGTCGGTGCGGAAGGCCGGCTTGAGCTTCGCCAGGATCTCCAGTGTCGTGTCCGGCTTGATGAACTCGTCCTGGTCCACGATGGTGGGCCCCTTCCCCTTCGGGCCGGGGACCTCGACCGGCAGGATCTCGCGAACGAACCGCCCCGCGGCCCGCGCCGACGCGGCCTTCTGCTGGGACCGGAGGGCGAAGGCGTCCTGGTCCTCGCGGGAGATCCCGACCAGCTCGGCGACGTTCTCCGCCGTCTGCCCCATCGAGTCGATCCCGTAGGTGTCCTTCATCCTCGGGTTCACGAACCGCCAGCCGAGCGACGTGTCGAAGAGCTGGGCGTCCCGACCGAAGGGCTGGGCCGACTTCGACAGGGCGTAGGGGGCCCGGGTCATCTGCTCGACCCCGCCGGCGAAGTAGAGGTCGCCATCGCCGGTGCGCACTGCCCGGGCGGCGTTCACGACGGCGCTCATCCCGGAGGCGCAGAGCCGGTTGACCGTCTCGCCGGGCACGGTGGACGGGAGGCCGGCCAGCAGCAGCGCCATCCGGGCCACGTTCCGGTTGTCTTCCCCGGCCTGGTTGGCGCACCCCAGGATGACGTCGGCGATCCGGGCCGGATCGAGACCGGGATGGCGGGCGAGCAGGCCCCGGAGGACGTGGGCTGCGAGGTCGTCGGCGCGAACGGCGGACAGCGCCCCGCCGATGTTCCCGACCGGGGTCCGAACCCCGTCCGCAATAAAGGCTTCCATGGAGGGCATGGGGTGGAATGTAGCGGTATATTCCACCGTTTTCCGGCCCAGAGCGAGCCCAGCATGCCGCACCAGTTCATCACCGTCGAATCCGCGGGCGGCGTGACCACCGTCACGCTCAACCGGCCGGACGTCCTCAACAGCTTCCATGCGTTGATGGCGGCCGAGGTGCAGGCCGCCCTGGGCGCCGCAGCGGCCGATCCCGCCGTCCGCGCGGTGATCCTGACCGGGGCCGGCCGCGGCTTCTGTGCCGGCCAGGACCTGGCGGAGGTGACGGTCGAGGAGGGACGCGAGCCGGCGGACTTCGCCCGGCACGTCCGGACAGTCTACAACCCGATCGTGCGGGCCATCCGGGAGATGGAGAAGCCGGTCATCTGCGCTGTGAACGGGGTCGCGGCCGGCGCCGGCGCCAACCTCGCCCTGGCCGGCGACTTCGTCCTGGCCTCGACCAGCGCCTCCTTCATCCAGGCGTTCAGCAAGATCGGGCTGGTCCCTGACACTGGCGGCAGCTTCTTCCTGCCTCGGCTGGTGGGGACCGCCCGGGCCACCGCGATGCTGATGCTGGCAGAGAAGGTGCCTGCCCGGCAGGCGCTGGACCTCGGGATGATCTACCGGGTCTGCGAGCCCGACCAGCTGATGGCCGAGGCCCGCGCCCTCGGCGCCAGCCTGGCCACCATGGCCACCCGGGGTCTCGGCCTCACCAAGCGGCTCCTCAACGCCTCCGCCGCCAACTCGCTCGCCGCCCAGCTGGAGCTGGAGGCGGAGCTCCAGGGCGAGGCCGGACAGTCCCGCGACTATGCCGAAGGCGTTGCGGCCTTCCGCGAGAAGCGGGCGCCCCGGTTCGAGGGCCGGTGATGGGGTTCGACCCCTCCACCCGCATCGGCGTCCTCGGCTCGGGCTCGATGGGCAGTGGCATCGCTCAGGTGGCCGCCGTCGCCGGGCATCCGGTGGTCCTCGCAGACATCAGCGAGGCCGCGCTGGAACGGGCGGTGACGGGAGTACGGAAGGGCCTTGACCGCGACCTCGAGAAGGGCCGGCGCACGGCGGAGGAGGTCGGGGCGGTCATGGGGCGGATCAGCACGGCCGCCGTGGACGGCCACTACTCCGCCTTCGAGGGGTGCGGACTGGTCATCGAGGCGATCCTCGAGGACCTGGCGGCCAAGCAGCATGCCTTCACGGCCATCGAGGGCGCCGTCGGCCCCGGGGCGGTGCTGGCGACCAACACCTCGTCGCTGTCGGTCACCGCGATCGCGGCCGCCTGCCAGCACCCCGAACGGGTGCTCGGCGTCCATTTCTTCAACCCGGCGCCAGTAATGCCGCTGGTGGAGATCGTAGGCGGGCATGCCACCGACCCGGCACGCACCGACCAGGTCCGGGCGCTGGTGGACCAATGGGGAAAGACCACCGTCCTGGCGGCCGACACCCCGGGGTTCATCGTGAACCGGGTGGCCCGGCCGTTCTACGGCGAGTCGCTCCGGCTGCTCGAGGAGGGCGTCGCCGACCACGCCACCATCGACTGGGCGATGCGCGAGATCGGCGGCTTCCGGATGGGGCCGTTCGAGCTGATGGACCTGATCGGCAACGACATCAACTACGCGGTGACGCGCTCGGTCTTCGAGGCCTTCGCCTACGACCCGCGGTACCGCCCGTCGCTGATCCAGAAGCGGCTGGTGGACGCCAGGCTGTTCGGCCGAAAGGCAGGCCGCGGCTACTACGACTACCGGGCCGGCGCGGTGGCCCCCGAACCGCGCCGGGACGAAGCGCTCGGGCGCCAGATGGTCGACCGCGTCCTGGCGATGCTGATCAACGAGGCCGCGGACGCCGTCTTCCTCCGGATCGCGAGCCCGGCGGACGTGGACCTCGCCATGACCAAAGGGGTGAACTACCCGAAGGGCCTGCTCGCCTGGGCCGACGAGATCGGGATCCCGGTGGTGCTCGGCCGCCTCGAGGCGCTGCAGGCCGAGTATGGGGAGGACCGTTACCGGCCCAGTCCCCTGCTCCGCCGGATGGCGCGGGACGGCCGGAGGTTCTTCTGATGGGCGACGCGCAGCGGCTGGCCGAGCAGGTCGTGGCGGGGATGCTCCAGCACGACGAGTTCAGCCGGTGGCTGGGGCTCGAAGTGACGGCGCTCTCGCCGGGGAACTGCACCTGCCGGATGACCGTACGCCCGGAGATGGTGAACGGCTTCGGGTTCGCCCACGGCGGGATCGTCTTCTCGCTGGCGGACAGCGCCCTGGCCTTCGCCTCGAACTCGGGCGGCAAGGTGAACGTCTCGATCGACAACGCCATCTCCTACCCGGCCGCGATCCACCGGGGGGACGAGCTGACCGCGGTCGCCGTCGAGGAGCGGCGGACCCGGCGGCTGGGCTTCTATCGGGTGACGGTGACGAACCAGGGCGGCGAAACCGTGGCGCTGTTCCGGGGCACGGTGTTCCAGACCGAGAAAGACCACAGGACCGACGCATGACCCAGCAGCCGATCGACTGGGGGCGGGTGCTCTACCTGACGCTCGCCTCCCGGTCCCTCGACGACATCGAAGAAACGAAGCTCGTCCCCGAGAAGCGGGTGCTCTACCAGTTCTCGGCGCGCGGGCACGACGTGGCCCAGGTCATTCTCGGCCAGCACCTGACCCATCCGCACGACGCGGCCGGGGCCTACTACCGGTCGCGCCCGCTGCTGCTGACGCTCGGGCTGTCGCTCGAGGACGGCTTCGCGGGCCCGATGGGGAAGTCGGGCGGGTTCAGCGACGGGCGCGACATCGGGGTGGTCTGCAACCTCCCGGCCCGGCCCGGCCCGGTGGTGCTGCCGATGAGCGGCGACGTCGGCTCGCAGTACACCCCCTGCGCCGGGTGGGCCCAGGCGGTGAGCTACCGCCGGGACGTCCTCGGCGAGGCGGAATACGCCGGGGCGATCGCGGTGGTGCTGGGGGGCGAGGCCTCGGTGGCGACCAACGGCTTCTGGGCCTCCCTCACGATGGCCACGACCCTCGAGCTGCCGATGGTCTTCTACATCGAGGACAACGGCTACGGGATCTCGGTGCCGTCGCACCTGCAGACGCCGGGCGCCAACATCGCCGAGAACCTGGCGTCGTTCAAGCAGCTGCTGATCCGGAGCGGGGACGGCACCGATCCGGCGGAGACGGCGGCGCTGGTGGGCGAAGTCGTGGCGCACGCCCGGGCCGGGCACGGCCCGGCGCTGCTCCGGCTGACGGTGCCGCGGCTGTCGGGCCACTCGGGCCAGGACACCCAGGCCTACAAGCCGGCCGGGCTGGTGGAGCGCGAGCGGGCGAACGATCCGCTGCCGAAGCTCTACGCCTTCCTCCGGGACGGCTTCCTGAGCGACGGGCAGATCGCGCAGATCGAGGCGCGGGCCAGGGCAGACGTCGAGGCGGCGCTGGCGGGCGCGCTGGCGCGCCCCGAACCCGATACGGCCAGCGTCACCCGCCACCGCTTCACCGAGACCGGCCCGGACGGCCGGCCGGAACTGCAGCTCCGGGGCGGGCTCGCCCCGGAGGGCCACCAGTTCCCGGCGGGAACGACGGTGGCCAAGCCGCAGGGGGCACGGATCAACCTCCTCACCGCAGTGCGGAAGACGCTGGAGCACGAGCTGCGCACCAACCCGAAGGTGCTGGTCTTCGGCGAGGACGTGGGGCCCAAGGGCGGCGTGCACGCCGCCACGATGGGGCTGCAGGACGCCTTCGGCACGGAACGCGTCTTCGACACCTCCCTGTCGGAGGAGGGGATCATCGGCCGCGCCGTGGGCATGGCGCTCTGCGGCCTGATGCCGGTGCCGGAGATCCAGTTCCGGAAGTATGCCGACCCGGCCACCGAACAGCTCAACAACTGCGGTACGATCCGGTGGCGAACCAACAACCGGTTCGCGGCCCCGATCGTGGTGCGGCTCCCCGGCGGCTACGCCCCGAAGTGCGGCGACCCCTGGCACTCGGTCTGCGGCGAGGTGCTCTGGGCCCACCAGACCGGCTGGCAGGTGGCGATCCCCTCCAACGCCGAGGATGCGGTGGGGCTGCTCAGGACGGCGCTCCGCAGCAACGAGCCGACCATCTTCTTCGAGCACCGGGCGCTGCTGGACGGGACCTGGGCGCGGCGGCCCTATCCCGGTGACGACTTCGTGGTGCCGTTCGGCCAGGCCCGGACGATCCGTGATGGCGACCGCTGCACGGTGGTGACCTGGGGTGCGATGGTGGAGCGCTGCGAGGCGGCGGCGAACGCCTCGGGCTACGCCGTGCACGTGATCGACCTCCGCACCATCGCGCCGTGGGACCGTGCGGCGGTGCTGGCGTCGGTGAAGAAGACCCGCCGCTGTCTCATCGTCCATGAGGACACGATGACGGCGGGGTTCGGCGCCGAGGTGGCGGCGGTGGTGGCGCAGGAGGCGTTCCTCAGCCTCGACGCGCCGGTCCGGCGGCTGGCGATCCCGGACGTACCCACGCCGTACAACGTGGCCTTGATGAACGCGATTCTGCCGGACGTGGCCGGGATCGCCGAAGCCATCAAGGAACTGGTGACATTCTAGTGAACAGGGCAGAGTGAAGAGCGAACAGGCACATTCACGCATCATTTCACTCTCACTTTTCACTCTTCACTCCCTTCGGGAGACCCGATGATCGACATCACCCTGCCATCCGACTCGACCGAAGGCACCACCAACGTGGTGGGCAAGTGGTTCAAGGCCGTCGGCGACCGGGTGGCCGCCAACGACCCGCTGCTCGAGATCACCACCGACAAGGTGACCGTCGAGATCGCGGCCCCGGCGGACGGCGTCCTGACCGAGATCCTCAAGCAGGAAGGGGAGCAGGTGGAGATGGGGGACGTGCTGGGGCGATTGGAGACGGGCGGACGGGCAGACGGGAAGACGGGCGGTGAACTGACGGGCGGACGGGCAGACGGGCAGACGGGCGGTGAACTGACGGGTGGACGGGCGGACGGCGGGACGGGCAGTGAGCTTACGCCGGCAGTGCGGCGACTCCTCAAGGAACACGGCCTGGAGGCGGCCGCCATCGCCGGATCCGGGCGCGATGGGCGAATCACCGCGGAGGATGTGGAGCGCCACTTGGCGTCCACCGCCCGTCCGCCCGTCCGCCCGTCCGCCCGTCTTGTCCCCCACACGCCGATGCGCCGCTCCATCGCCGACCACATGGTCCGGAGCATGGCGACCGCGCCGCACGTCACCTCGGTGTTCGAGGCCGACCTCTCCGCGGTCATGGCCCACCGCGACGCGAACCGGTCGGCCTTCGAGGCCCGGGGAGCCAAGCTCACCTATACCGCCTATTTCGTCCAGGCGACGGTGGCGGCCATCAGGGCGGTCCCGGAGGCCAACAGCCGCTGGCACGACGACGGGGTCGAGATCTTCGACGAGATCCACGTCGGGATCGCCACCTCGCTCGGCGCCGGCGGGCTGATCGTGCCGGTGCTCCGGAACGCCCAGGACCTCGACCTCGAGGGCACGGCCCGCGGGGTGCAGGAGCTGGCGGAACGCGCCCGCACCGGCACCTTGTCGCCGCAGGACGTGCAGGGCGGCACCTTCAGCATCTCGAACCACGGCGTCAGCGGCAGCCTGGTCGCCACCCCGATCATCATCAACCAGCCCCAGTCGGCGATCCTCGGGGTCGGGAAGCTGGAGCATCGGGCCGTGGTCCGCGACGGGCAGGTCGTCGCCCGCCCGATGCTCTACGTGACCCTGACGATCGATCACCGGGTCCTGGACGGCTTTTCCGCCAACGCCTTCCTGACGCGCTGGGTGGAGACCCTCGAGAACTGGAGTCAGGAGGGCCGCCGATGATCCGCTGGGACACCATGACGAGCCCGATCGGGACGCTGCTGCTGACCGGGACCAGGGAAGGGCTGACCGGCGTCTACATGGAAACCGGCGGCGCGGCGTCGGCCGCCGTGATGTCGGCGGTGCGGGACACCACCGGCTTCGCTGAGGCGAAGCGGCAGCTGCAGGAGTACTTCGAGGGAACCCGGCGGGCGTTCGACCTGCCGCTTCAGCCCGAGGGCACGCCCTTCCAGGTGATGGTCTGGGACGCCCTGCGGGAGATTCCCTACGGCACCACCATCAGCTACCAGGAACTGGCCCGCCGCATCGGCGCCGAGAAGGCGGTCCGCGCCGTCGGCGCGGCGAACGGCGCCAACCCGATCCCGATCATCATCCCCTGCCACCGCGTCATCGGCGCGGACGGCTCCCTGACCGGGTATGGCGGCGGGATCGAGCGGAAGCGGTGGTTGCTGGACCACGAGGCCGGACAGCGGCCGTTACCGTTATGAGCTGAACGTCGGAAGTCGAACCTCGTACGACTTCCGACTTACGACGTTCGACTCCCTCCACACCTCGAACGCCTCCCGCGACGTCTTCCTCGGCACATAGCCGAATACCGTCTTCAGGCGGGTGTTGTCGAGCACCGGCCGATACTGCAGGAACCCCACCTGTTCCGGCCCGTAGCGTGACAGGCCGAGCGGCTTCAGCACCGCCAGCGCCGCCCGGAGGAGGCCCGCGGGCAGGTGGCGCGCCCGCGTTCCCATCGCCACCGCGATGTCGTCCATCGCCATGGTACCGTCGCCGGCGACGTTGTAGACGCCCGGCGGCCCATCGGCCATGCCCCGCACCAGGCAGCCGACGACGTCCCGGTCCCAGACGAAGACGAAGGGACTCGCCGCACCGCGGATCGCCAGGGGCCGCCGGCGACGAAAGAGGGCGGTGATCTGGTTGTCCGTGCGTTCCCCGAGAATGGTGCCGACTCGCAAGACGACCTGCTCCAGCTCCGGGTGGGCGGCCCGGCAGGCCGCCAGGATCCCCTCGACCTGCCGCTTGTGGTCGCTGTAGGCGAACTCGACGTTGCCGCGCAGCGGGTGGTCCTCGGTGAGCCGCGCCGGATTGTCGGCATGGTAGCCGTAGGCGGCGCCGCTCGAGGTCACCACCAGCCGCCGCACTCCCGCGCCCAGGCAGGCGTGCACCACGTTGCGGGTGCCAAGGACATCGACCGAGTACTCAAGTTCGCGGGTGCTTCCCTTCCCCGGCGTCACGATCGAGGCCAGGTGGATGACGGCCGTGATGCCGTGCTCCTGCAGCAGCTCCGCGAGCCCCGGGTTCCGGACGTCGTGACGGACCCAGGTAATGCCGGGAAGGCGCAGGTGGTCCGGCGGGGCGCGCAGGTCGGTCGCGACCAGCGCCTCCCAGCGGGCCCGCTCCTCCGTCGCCAGCGCCTCGATCAGCCGGGAGCCGAGGTAGCCCGCCGCCCCGGTGACGAGGACCCGGGCCGTCATGCGGGCGGCCGGCGCGCCCACCACTGGGCCAGGACCCCCCCGGTGATCAGGTCCCAGGCGCCGTACCAGGCGGTGGCGAGCGCCATGCCTCCCAGGCCTTCGAAGAAGGTGAGGACCAGGGCGAGGCCGAGGCCCGCGTTGCGGATGGCGATCTCCATGCCGATGGCGCGCCGGTCGGCCTCCCCGAGTTGGCCGATCCAGGCCACCCCATAGCCGCCGAGCAGGGCCAGGGCGTTCTGGGCCATGATCGCCGGCGCGATCTGGCGCAGGACGTCACGCAGGGTGCCGATGTTGGCGCCGACCGCCCCGACCACGAACACCACGAAGAACACCAGGGAGAGGCGCCGCAGCGGCCGCAGCCAGCGATCGGCGAAGCCCGGGCGCCGCGCCCGGACCAGCATCCCGGCAGCCAGCGGCAGCGCGAGCACCAGCAGCATCGTGCCGAGGAGGGCGAGCGGATCGAGCTGGATCGAGTGCATCAAGCCCTCCGCGCCGGGGACGTGCGGCGCCCAGAGGGCGAAGACCAGCGGCGTGGCGATCGGCGCCGAGACGGTCGACAGCGCCGTCATGCTGATCGACAGCGGCGTATTCCCCCTGGCGAGGTGGGTGAGGAAGTTCGACATGTTGCCGGCAGGCAGCGAGGCGACCAGCAGCAGGCCGAGGGCGAAGCTCGCCGGGGGCCGCAGCGCCAGGATCAGCAGGAAGGAAAGCGCCGGGAAGACCAGGTACTGGCTCACGAACCCGAGGACGAAGGCGCGCGGCATCCGGAGCACCCGGCGGAAGTCGTCGCCCCGGAGGTCGAGCGCGATCCCGAACATCACCAGGGCAAGGACCACGTTCATGGCCGCGATCGCGGCGGGCCCGAAGCTGATGCGGACGGCGTCGAGGGATTCGCCCATCCGCTATCGCCCGTCCCGGGCCGCGACGGCCACATCGGGGAAGTCCGCGAAGAGCCCGTCCACGCCGGCGGCGATGCACCGCCGGATCTCGGCGGCCGGGTCGCCCCGGTACTCCGGGGACAGGAACTGGTCCTCGGACCGGAACGTCCAGGGATGCACCAGCAGCCCCGCGTAGTGGGCGTCCTGCACCAGGCGGGTCGTCCGGCCGGCGCGACCATCGGCGCCGACCGGCAGGATCAGCCGCTTGTCGGGCCCGATGCCGTCGGCATAGCCCGCCACCTCCTCCAGTCCCCCGAGCGTGAGGAGGTCGGCGTAGCTGCGCGTGTCGCCGAGGAGGGTGAAGTCGAACGGCGCGCCGTCCGCCGCGATCAGTTGGATCAGGCCCACGTCGGTCGGGCGGTTGAGGGCACGGAGGTTGCCGACCTCGAACGACTGGATGAAGA
>DASWBQ010000174.1:0-2412 GCA_036390535.1 Gemmatimonadales bacterium
GACTTCCCGCTGGTCGTGAGCCGGCCGGAACTGGCGCAGGACGATACCCCGGACGATGTGGCGGGGTTCCGCTGGTCCTTCAGCTTCAGCCCGTCGTGGTGAGACGCCCGCTGCTTCCGCGCTTCGGCGACCGCCGCGAGCTCTTCCGTTCCACGGTGGGCCAGTGGCTGGAACGCGCCGTCGAACAGGCCGAGCGGACCGTCGCGCCGGGACGGTACCTGCGGCCACCGGGGGCGCTGCCGGAAGTCTCGTTCCTCGCCGCCTGCACCCGGTGCGGGGACTGCATCACCGCCTGCCCGCCATTCGCGCTCCGCAAGGTCGGGACGGAGGGGGGACTCGCCGCGGGCACGCCGTACATCGATGCCGACATTCAGGCCTGCGTGGCGTGCGAAGACATGCCCTGCGTCGCGGCCTGTCCGACCCCGGCACTCACCCTCCCGGCCCAGGGCTGGACCGGCTATCGTCTGGCGGCGCTGGAGCTGGTTCCGGAGCGATGCGTCACGTTTACCGGGACGCCATGCCGGGCCTGTGCCGATGCCTGTCCGCGAGGCGAGGCGGCGCTGTCGATCGATGAGGATGGGCATCCGGTGCTCAAGCTCGAGGGATGCGTCGGGTGCGGCACCTGCGTGCGCGCCTGCATCACCCGCCCATCATCTTTCATACTCCGCCCGCTGGAGGCGTGATGCCCGACGTTCCGTACCGGATCGACAAGCCGTGGGGCTATGAGCTGGTCTGGGCCCGGACCGACCGCTACGTGGGGAAGATCCTCCACGTGAAGGCCGGTCATGTGCTCAGCCTGCAGTATCACAACAAGAAGGACGAGACGATGCACGTACTCCGGGGTGAGTTGATTCTCCGGACCCGCCCTGAGGGCAAGCTGGTGGAGCGGCCGTTCCGGGCGGGGGAGTCGGTACACATCCCGCCGCCGCTGGTGCACCAGATCGAAGCGGTGGTGGACACCGACGTCCTCGAAGCCTCGACCCCCGAACTCGACGACCTCGTGCGGCTGGAAGACCGCTACGGAAGGAGCTGACCGCGATGCAGGTGATCATCCCGCTGGCGGGGAAGGGCACCCGCCTCAGGCCGCACACGCACATCGTCCCCAAGCCGATGCTCGAGGTGGCGGGGCGCCCGGTGATGGACTGGGTCATGGACCGCCTGGAGGGACTCCAGGTGACGGAGCTGATCTTCATCACCGGGCACCTCAAGGAGCAGGTCGAGCAGTATGCCCGGGCGCGGTACCGCTATCCCTCGCGCTTCATCGAGCAGAAGGTCCAGGACGGGACGGCCGGCGCCGTCCACCTGGCCCGCCCGCACGTCACGGAGCCGGTGCTGATCATCTTCGTGGACACCGTCTTCGAGGCGGATCTCACCCTGATCAACCGGTCCGAGGCCGACGGCATCATCTGGGCCAAGGAGGTGGAGGACTACCAGCGGTTCGGTGTGGTGGTCACCGATTCGCAGGGCTACATGACCAAGATCGTCGAGAAGCCATCCGAGCCGATCTCCAAGCTGGCCAACATCGGGCTCTACTACATCCGGGATACCGCCGCGCTCTGGCAGGGGATCGACCATGTGCTCTCGAGCGCGACCAACAAGGGCGAGTACTACCTCACCGACGCGTTCCAGCACATGATCGAGCACGGGCGGAAGATCCTGACCGCCGAGGTGGGCGGCTGGTTCGACTGCGGCAAGCTCGACACCCTGCTCGAGACCAACGAGATCCTGCTCCGGAAGGGCGCCGCGAGGCGGCGGGAGTTTCCCGGCGTGACCATCCACGACCCGGTGCTGATCGAGGACGGGGTGAGCATCGAGCGGAGCGTCATCGGCCCGAACGTGACGCTCAAGGCGGGGACCAGGGTCGGCGACAGCCGGCTGGCGCACACCATCGTGGGCTCGCAGTGCACCCTTTCGGGGACGACCCTGCACCACGCGATGCTGGGGAATTCCGTGCTGGTGCGGAACTTCAAGGGCAGCGGGACGCTCGGAGATCACAGCGAGGTGATCGGAGACTGAGCCGGATCATCTGCCGCGCCAGGTCGGCCCGGCTGCCGCAGTTGCTTGACAATGGAATAGCCCGGCCGGATACTCAGCCACCACCACTCTCCGGCGGGGTTCATGGACCGATGGGCTGCCGAGCTCCTGCGCGGCCATCCCGACGCCGCGTGGGACAGCTTCCTTGACCGCTACCGCCGGCTCGTCTTCGCGACGATCCGGCACTTCGTTTCCGATCCCGACGAGGTGATGGATGTCTTCGCCCGGGTGCTCGAAGCACTCCGCGAAGACGACTTCCGACGGCTCCGTAGCTACCTCCGCGAGCCGGATCACCGCGCCCGCTTCACCACCTGGCTCGTCACCGTAGTCCGGCACCAGGCCATCGACTGGCTCAGGGCGCGTGACGGGCGGGAGCGG
>DASWBQ010000175.1:0-2117 GCA_036390535.1 Gemmatimonadales bacterium
TGTCGACCGTCGACTGTCGACAGATTTTCCCGGGAGGTTTCGTCAGGATTGAGACCCTCGACCCGGACCAGGTGGTCGTCGAGCGCGTAGATGGTAATCCGCTCGAACACCGCCGATTCGCGAAGCGCCTGGATCAGGCCCCGCCAGCCGCCGCGGAGGTCGCTGAGGCCCAGGATCCGAAGCTCGCGCCGGCCGTGGAGGCGCTCGATGATCTTCGCGGGGTCGGCGCGGAGCGCCTCCGCGATGTCGAGGTACATGTCCCGCCCGTCGCGGCGCGGGTCGGGGCCAGCGGCGGTCTCGATGGCGGCGCGGTAGGCGCGGTAGATGGCGGCGAGGGCGTGGTTCCGCTCCCGGTCCCACTCCTCGTGGGTGTGGGCGCGGGCGACCGCCTCGTCGAACCGGTCGGGGGTGATTCCTTCGGCCACCAGCTCGCCGAAGAGGGAGTCGAGCGGGTCCACGAAGTCGGCGGGGCGGGTCAGGCGGCCGAAGATCCGGCCCCCGTGCGAGGCCATCAGCCGCTCCAGCAGCACCGCCCGCTCGTCCTCGGTGAGCGGCACCCGGCGGGTGGCGCCGATCCGGTCCGGCAGCTCGCCGAAGATCACCACCGGCGGGTCGAACCATCCCGGGAATCCGGCGGCGCCGGCTTCTCGATATATATCGTCGCGAATTCCACCCTGGCGCACCGCCAGGAGCACCCCCTCCATCCGGAACCCATGCTCGGCGTCGGCCGCCTCCCGCAGGAGGGTGGCCGAGTCGGGATGAATCCGGAGGGTGAGCCGTGGCATCACATCCTTGCCCGGTATTGCAGCTTCACCCGCGCGATCTGGTTGATCAGCCCGTCACAACCGATCCCCAGCACCGCACTCCGGATCTCCTGGACCCTGGCCGCCGACACCGGGGCGCTGTGCGCCCCCGGATTCCTCACCTCGACGAGCTGGTTGAGCTGACCCGGCAACGACCCGAGGAGGAACGCCACCTGGTTGGCGAAGACCGTCCGCACCTGCCGGATCATGAGCTCGTCCTTCTTGAGCAGGAACTGCAGTGTGCCCAGGGATTGGTGGGCCACCGGGCCGCCCAGGTCGATCCGCCGGCCGTCCGACACGATTTCCCGGTCGTTCGGGCTGGCCTTCTGCAGGAACTTTCGCAGTACCGGGAAGATCAGCCGGTTGAGCTCGGTCTCCACCGCCTTGGAATACCCGAGCGCCGGCCCCGTGAAGTCGAAGCCCGGGTCGTCATGCCTGGTCCGGTACACCGCCTCGGCGGACGCCAGGAACAGCCGCGTCGTCGGCTCGATCTCGCTCCAGAGCACCGGCCCGATGCAGTTGTCGCGGAGGTCCTGCTCCATCCTGGCGGTCTCGCCGCGGAGTTCGCTGTCGTGCTCCACCCAGAGCCGGCCCTCCACCAGCTCCCCGCGGTCTGCAAACCACTCCTGCCCGTCGCTCCGGGTGACGATCAGCGGGAGGTCCACCACCCCGCCATAGAGCGACACCGGCCGGTCGTGGTACCGGACGTTCCGGAGCGGCTTGAGTGCCTCGATCACCGCCACCGTGTCGTCCACCACCAGCAGCCGGAGGTCGGCCAGCCGGAACCAGCAGTCCGCGGCACGACCCTGGTAGTAGCCGGGCATGTGCTCGAGTTCGGCTGGGGTCTCCTGCGGTACCGGATCGGTGGTGATCTCGGTCAACAGGCCCACATAGAGCGAGCGGTAGTCGGTCAGGTAGAGATGGGTCTCGATTCCCTGCTTGAGCTGCTCCTCGAGCGTCAGCACCTCGCCGAGGTGCGGCAAGGCACCGGTCCGGTTCACCGAGCGAAGCTTGGCCCACCAGACATAGACGTCGTCTTCCGGCGCCTTCTGCTCGCGCCATCGGCTGGCCCACCGCAGCAGCACCTCGAGGTGCTGGTCCATCGAATCGTCCGCGTACGACGGATTCCAGACGGTGAGGAGGTGGCGCGGTGGCTTCATGACGTGAGCGCGGGCACCTCGCCCGTCCTCTCCTGGAGGCGGGCCTCACCCTGTCTTACCCCGGCCAGGTTGGCCTGGAGGGTGACCAGCTCCCCGCGAAGATCATCGCGGCTGTTCTCGAGCATGGTAATCCCCCGGCTCAGCCGGCCCTCCA
>DASWBQ010000176.1:0-3886 GCA_036390535.1 Gemmatimonadales bacterium
CCACCGGCGGCCGGAATGACCTCGTCGTCCGGGGCGGCGCGCCCTTCGAGAACCTCTTCCTGGTGGACGGCATCGAGGTGCCGAACCTCAACCATTTCGGCTCTCAGGGCAGCACCGGTGGACCGCTCTCCCTCATCAACATCGACTTCGTCCAGAACGCCGAGTTCTCCAGCGGCGGGTTCAGCGCCCGGTTCGGCGACCGTACCGCCTCGGTCACCAGCGTCAACCTGCGCGAGGGCAATCAGGACCGGGTCTCCGGCGAGTTCAACCTGAGTGCGACCGGATTCGGCGCCATCGTCGAGGCCCCGGTAGGCAACGGCGGCTCGCTCCTCGCCAGCGTGCGGCGGAGCTATCTCGACGTCGTCTTCCGTCTCGCCGACTTCGCCTTCGTCCCGACCTACTGGGACGCGACCGTCAAGCTGGTGCAGCCACTGGGGACCCGCGACCGGCTGTCGGCCCTCTTCATCGGCGCGCTCGACGGAGTCGATCTCAACCAGGAGACGGCGGACGACCGCTACGACAACAGCCGGCTCATCGCGACGGACCAGAACCAGTACATCGCCGGCCTGACCTGGGAGCGTTCGCTCTCGCGCGGCCTGCTCGAGGTGACCGTCGGGCGGACGTTCAGCGCCTTCACGTCCTCCCAGACCGACTCTCTCGGGGCAACGATCCTCGACAACCGTTCGCGTGAGGGCGGCACCACGTTCCGGTTGGCCTGGTCCACCACCCTGGGGGAACGGACCGACATCCGGCTGGGTCAGGACCTCCGACGGCTGGGAGACCTGGACTACGTGGTGAGTATCCCCGGCCCCTACCGGCTCGATGACACCGGTGCGCCTCGTCCGCTGGCGGTGGACACCGCCTTCTCTGCCTGGCGCTGGTCCCCCTGGATCGAGACCGGCGTGCCCCTGGGGGAGCGGTTCCGGCTCACGGCCGGCCTCCGGTTCGACCTCTATGGCGATCTCGGCAGCGCCGCCCGGGTCTCTCCCAGGCTGCTCCTGGCATGGGCCGCCACTCCCGGGACCACCCTTACCCTGGCGGGCGGCGTCTATCACCAGGCCCCCTCCGCGATCTGGCTCGTGGGCGATCCTGACAACCCCACCCGGCTGGAGCCGTTTCGGGCCTCCCAGGTCGTCGCCGGGTTCGAGCGCTTCCTTCGCCCGGACCTCCGGCTCCAGGTGGAGGGGTACGTCAAGCGCTACGCAGGCTACCCGACGCGCCTCTGGCGACCCCAGGCGGTGCTCGCCCTCGCCGGCTTCGAAGACGTCCAGAGCGACATCCCGTTCGGCCTCGAGCCGCTGAGCAGTGAAGGGGAGGGGACCGCGTTCGGGGGCGAACTGCTCCTCCAGAAGCGGTTCAGCGACCTCCCGCTCTACGGCCTCGCCAGCCTGAGCCTCAACCAGACCCGGTTCACCGGTCTGGACGGAGAGGAGCGACCGGGCGACTTCGACACCCGGGCGATCCTGAACCTCACCGCCGGGTACCGGTTCAACCCGAAGTGGGAGGTGAGCAGCAAGTTCCGGTTGGCGACCGGGCGACCCTCCACGCCGTTCGTGACCTCCGGGCCTCTGACCGGCCAACTCGACTTCAGCCAGTACAACGCGGGAGACCGCCTGCCGCTCTTCCACTCCCTGGACGTCCGGGTGGACCGCCGCTGGGCGCTCCGGGGGGTCCAGCTCCAGACCTATATCGACATCCAGAACCTGTACGGCCGGAAGAACGTGTCCCAGTACCAGTGGGACCAGCGCCAGCAGGCGGTGGTGGCCAACGAAAGCCTCGGCGTCTTTCCGACCATCGGCGTGAACGTCGAATTCTAGGCTGCGAAGGAACGTGACTTCGCAGGCCCTAAGTCTTGCCGTTTCAGGCTGATAGCGCCATTATACCCTCACTATCATGGTCACGGTCAGTGGGGTGGGCGAGGGCACCATCGCCGAACAGGTCGGCCTCGTGCCCGGCACCGAGCTGTTGTCGGTTGACGGCCGCGAGCTGGAGGACTTCCTCGACTGGGAGTTCCTCACGGCCGAGGATCAGTTTCTCCTCCACGCCCGGATGCCCGATGGCACCGAGATCGAATTCGACATCGAGCGCCCGGTCAACGAGCCCCTCGGGCTGACGCTCGAGCCGCCCCGGATTCGCCGCTGCGCCAACCGCTGCGACTTCTGCTTCGTGGACGGCCTGCCGGAAGGACTCCGCGACGTCCTGTATATCCGGGACGACGACTACCGGCTCTCCTTCCGGTACGGCAACTTCGCCACCCTGACCAACCTCAAGCCGAGGGACACGGCCCGGATCATCGAGTACCGGCTGTCCCCGCTGTACGTGTCAGTCCATGCCACCGATCCGGTGGTGCGCCGCTGGCTGCTGCGCAACCCGGCTGCGCCGGACATCCTGGAGCAGCTCCGGGCCTTCGCGGCGCACGGAATCCAGTTCCACACCCAGGTCGTCATGTCGCCGGGCGTCAACGACGGCGCCATTCTCGAGCAGACCCTCTCAGACCTCTGGGCCCTCGGTGCGCCCGTCCTCAACGTCTCGATCGTGCCGGTGGGCCTCACCGAATTCAGCAAGCATGACCGTTGCCGTGAGCCGACCGCTTCGGAATGCGCCACCGCGGTGGCGCTGGTGCACCGCTGGCAGCAACGCGCGCTCGCCGAGCGCCGCCGTCGCTGGGCCTACGGGGCGGACGAGCTCTACCTCCGGGCCGGGCTGCCGCTCCCGCCGGCGGCGGACTATGGCGATTTCGAGCAGGTCGAGAACGGCGTCGGCTCGGTCCGATGGCTCCAGGAACAGGTGGCCGGCGCGCAGGCCGGGTTCCGGGCCTGGCAGGGGAAGCGGATCGGGGTCTGCACCGGGACCTCGATGGGAGCCCTGATGCCCGAAGTGCTGGAGAGCCTGACGGCGGCGAGTGGAGCGCAGTTCGACCTGATCGTCCTCGAGAATCCGCTGTTCGGGGCCCGCGTCACGACCGCGGGCCTGCTGCCCGGCCGGGCCTTTCTCGAAGCGCTCCGCGGCCGGGGCGATCTCGACCTGGTGCTCCTGCCCGGCGAGGCGGTGAACGACCGGGGGCTGTTCCTCGATGATCTCTCCATCGAGACCCTGGCGGCCACCGTACCGATGCCCGTGGTGCTCTCGAAGACCTTCGCCGACGCCCTTCCCGAGGTCACTGCATGAGCAAGCCGACCGTCGCCATCGTCGGGCGGCCCAACGTGGGGAAGTCGACGCTCTTCAACCGCCTGCTCGGCGGCCGCGCCGCGATCGTCTCCGATCGTCCCGGCACCACCCGGGACCGGCACTTCGGAGACGGCGAATGGAATGGCCGGAGCTTCTGGGTCGTCGACACCGGAGGCCTGCTCCCCGATTCTGACGAGGCGATGGATCGGGCCATCCGGCAGCAGGTGGAGCTGGCGCTCGAGCAGGCGGACCTGATCCTCTTCGTCACCGATGGCAGGGCCGGACTGCACCCGGTGGACCAGGCGATCGCGGAGCGGCTCCGCCGGAGCGGACGCCCCGTGCTGCTGGCCGTCAACAAGCTCGATGACCTGCCCAACGATGCCGCGCTCGCCGACTTCTGGGGGCTCGGCCTCGGGGAGCCGCTTGGGGTGTCCGCGGCCGTGGGCAAGCAGAGCGGCGATCTGCTCGATGCGGTCGTGGCACACCTTCCGCCCTCCGGAGAGGAAGAGCCGGGAGACACCATCCAGGTCGCCATCATCGGGCGGCCGAACGTCGGCAAGAGCTCGCTGGCCAACCGGCTCCTCGGCGAGCCGCGGTACGTCGTGTCCCCGGTGGCCGGCACCACCCGGGACGCGGTCGACACGCCGCTCAAGTATCACGGCCGGACCTTCATCTTCATCGACACCGAGGGGCTGCGGCGGCGGTCGCGCGTCGAGGA
>DASWBQ010000177.1:0-1587 GCA_036390535.1 Gemmatimonadales bacterium
CCCGGCGCGCACTGGTGGCGAGAATCGAGTCCCGGACCGCATCCGGCACTATCGGGTCCTGCGGCTCGCGGAGCCAGAGGGTATCGTGGATCGGCAGGACGTACGGGACGGCATCGGCGATCCAGTGTGCCCAGGGGGATACCACGCCGCTGTCGCCGAATACCCCGTTGAGCCCGGCTCCCGCCGGCGCGACGAGGATCGCGGCCACGACCCGATTCGGGTCTGCCAGGGCCAGTCCTGCTGCCACCTGCCCTCCCATCGAGTGCCCGACGAGCACGAGCGGGCCTGCGGTCTCCCGGCGGATGACCTTTCCGAGCGCATCGAGATAGTCCTCGAAGCCGGATGACTCCGGCAGCGGATCGCTCAGGCCGAAGCCGGGAAGGTCGACCGCGAGCACCCGGTAGTGGTCGGCGAAGTGGGCCACCAGCCCTCGCCATGCGAGCAGCGACTCGCCATACCCGTGCAGGAAGACCAGCGTGGTGTCGCCCTTTCCCGCCCGGAGTGCGCGAACCCGTACGCCCCTCTCGACGCCGAGCATGGTGGCCTGGAAGCGCGGCGGCGGGGTGTGCTTCTGCCGGGTCGTGGCGTAGAACAGAAGGCCAAGCCCGGTGGTGAGGAGCAGCGTTCTGAGGCCGCGGCGGAGCGAGCGGCTAATTGGCACCGCAGCGAACCACGTGTATCGGAGCCGGCTTGCCGTCGCGCGACTCGCTGGTCAGGAACAGCCTGCGGTCGTCGAGCCACTCGACTCCCTCGCCCTGCGGTTCCAGGCCCGCCAACCCGCAGCGCGCCGGAGCGCCCAGACGTCCGTCGGACAGCACGGGGAAGAGATACAGCATGGTGTAGGTGCGAATGGCCACCCGCCGCCCATCCGGGGCCAGCGCCGCGTCGGTGACCCACTGGCCCAGGGCGGGCTGGGCGCTGATCGGCAACACCTCGACTCGTTCAGCGGTCTGGATCGGTTTCCTGCCGAATCGGGGCGGCACCCGGTACAGGATGATCTTGCCGGATCGTCCTTTGCTCACGACGTGCGGTACGCCGGAGGGATCGAGCCACAGCGCTTCGGCATCGCGGGGGCCGTCAGGGTAGCGGAACCGAAGGGAGTCGACCGCGGCGGTTCCGCGGCCGGCGGGATTCCGGAGGGCGGCGAGCGTCCCTGGCTCTGCCAGCCGGTATATCGTGACGTGTTTCCGCTTTTCGAGATTGTCGCCGAGGTCGCCGATGTAGAGACATCTTCCGGCGGGGCAGGGGCCTGCCGCGATCGCCTCCCAGTCGTGGTTGGCCAGCGCTGGCAGGGCCCAGCGGCCCAGCGCCGCCCCGGTGGAGTCAAGCGCGAAGATTTCCGCATCCGTCCCGGAATCGTTGATCGAGTAGAGCACGCCGGGGATCAGGTGACTTCGGGCGACGCCGGAGCTTTCGCGCAGAGCGCTATCCGAGAGGCGCCCGGCGGAGAGCACCTCGATCACGGACGCGGCTGGTTTCTGTGCCGCCGACGTCGCGGGAGAGAGGCAGCCGATGACGGCAGCGCCGAGTATCAGCCGCGCGGCGGAGGTCGGGGTGGGAATTACCGGCGGCCCACGCGCTCGGGGG
>DASWBQ010000178.1:0-1703 GCA_036390535.1 Gemmatimonadales bacterium
CAGGTCCTCGGCCGTCGTCACCTTGAGGTTGAGCGGGGAGTCCGGCACCAGCATCACCACGCCGCCGGCCTGCTCGACCAGCTGGGCATCGTCGGTCGCCGATCCCGCCCCCGCGTGGGCTCGTTCGAGGAGCGCCCGGGGGAATCCCTGCGGAGTCTGCGCCCGCCAGAGACCGCCCCGGGGCACCGTCCGGAGCACCCGCGCGCTACCGTCAGGCTGTGGCGCCGCCTCCTTGAGGGTATCCGTCACCGGGCAGGCGGCCACCGCCCCCATCCCGCGCCGTGCCCCGGCGATGACCGCGCTGATGACGTCGGCCGAAGCGAACGGCCGGGCGCCGTCGTGGACCAGGACCGTAGCGCAGTTCGGCGGCAGGGTGACGAGCCCGGCGCGGACCGAGTCGGCGCGTTCGTCCCCACCCGCCGCCAGGCGGACGCGCGGCCCTGCCAGTCCCGCCAGCCAGGGCGGCGGTGTCTCGACCACCGACGCCGGCAGCACCACGGCCACCGTGTGCACGTCGGGGTGGTCGAGAAACGGGCGCAGGGTGCGGAACAGCATCGGCTCCCCGCCGACGTCCCGGAACTGTTTCGGGATGCCACCCAGGCGGGCACCCTGCCCCGCCGCGACCACGATGACACCGACGTCACGCGACAAGGGTGCCCGCCAGTTCGTCGACGGCGGTGAGCCCGCTGTGGCTGAGTCCCGGCACCCGGGCTGTGCTGCGGGCCGCCGAGATCACCCGCCGGAAGCCGAGACGGCCCGCTTCCGTGAGCCGCCGGTCCAGGCCGGGCACCGGCCGCACTTCCCCGCCCAGGCCCAGCTCGCCGAGATAGAGCGCATCCGATGGAGTAGGCCGGTTGTGGAGGCTCGAGAGGAGCGCGGCCGCAACGGCGAGGTCGGCGGCCGGCTCGTTGAGCCGTAGCCCCCCGGTCACCTGCACGAAGACGTCCTGGTCGCTGAAGCGGGCCCCGCCGCGACGCTCGAGCACGGCCAGCAGCACGGCGAGCCGTTTGGGATCGAGGCCGGTCGCCACCCGCTGCGCGGTGCCGTAGCCCGACGGCGCGGCCAGCGCCTGCACCTCGACCAGCACCGGCCGGCTTCCCTCCATCAGGGCGGTCACCGCGCTGCCCGCCAGTCCCCCGTGGCGGGCACCGAGGAAAACCGCCGAGGGATTGGGGACCGGGATCAGCCCCTCCCCCGTCATCGTGAAGACGCCGAGTTCGTCGATCGAGCCGAACCGGTTCTTGGTGGCCCGCAGGAGGCGGTAGTCGAGGGAGGGCTCTCCCTCGAAGTAGAGGACCGTGTCGACGATGTGCTCGAGCGTCTTCGGGCCGGCGATGTTGCCGCCCTTGGTGACATGCCCCACCACTACGGCGGCGATGCCCGTCTCCTTCGCGAAGCGCATCAGGAGGGCGGCGGATTCGCGGACCTGTCCCACCGATCCGGGAGCCCCCTCGAGGGTCTCGGTGTAGGCTGTCTGGATCGAGTCGAGCACCAGGAATTGCGCCCCGACTTCGGCCGCGGCCGCCAGCACGCCCTCCAGGCGGGTTTCGCCCAGCACCATCACCGCCCCCGCATCCTCCTGAAGCCGGTCGGCCCGGAGCCGGACCTGCTCCGGGCTCTCCTCGCCGCTGGCGTACAGGGTCCGGATTCCCGACGCTTCGAGACGGGCCGCGCCCTGCAGCAGCAGGGTCGACTTCCCGATC
>DASWBQ010000179.1:0-1679 GCA_036390535.1 Gemmatimonadales bacterium
CTTCAAGCAGGATGCGGAGCGCCGCTTCCTGCTGGCCAAACTGCGGGAGTACCACTGGAACGTCGCGGAAACGGCCCGGGCGCTGGACATGCCACGGTCGAACCTCTACAAGAAGCTCGAGAAGTACGCCTTGAGCCGGGAGGAAGGGTGACCGGACCACGTCGGGACTGGGACAAGGAACTGGCCGACATCGACAAGCTGATGACCCAGGCGCCGGCGCGGCCACCGGCGCTGCCGGGCGGGGACGCCGTCCCCGCCCAGCGCCCGGCGCCCGCGCCGGCGCCGGCCCGCCTCGCGGTGGACGGACCGACGCTGCTCGGCACCTGGGTGCGGATCCTCCTGGCGCTGGTGCTGGCCGGGGCGATGACCCAGTGGCCCTATCAGCACGCCTGCGGGCTGCCCCTGATGCTCTACTTCGGCGCCACCGGCGTCACGGTCATCGCGGGCCTCTGGGCCGCCGGCGCCACCTGGAAGCGCCGGATGGGCGTCCTGCACGGCCTCGCCCTGCTGACGACCCTCTGGGGGATCGGCCTCGCGGCGGCGGTCGTGCTGCCCCGCATCGGCTACGCCAGGCAGGCGGCGACCTGGTGGTGCCAGTGACGTCGCAAGTCGAACGTCGAAAGTCGTAGGCGGGTGACACTCACGACTTCAGACTTCAGACTCTCGACCTTCGACCTTCGACTTTCGACTTTCGACTTTCCGAGTCTCCCATGGCCCCTACCTTCAAGAACTTCATCGGCGGCCGCTGGGTCGCACCGGCCACCGGGCAGCACTTCGAGAACCGGAATCCCGCCAACGGCGTCCTGATCGGGCGCTTCCCGGATTCCGGTGCCCGTGACGTCGAGGCGGCGGTCCGGGCCGCGCGGGACGGCTTCGCGCGCTGGGCCCGCACGCCCGCCCCCGCCCGGGGCGACGTCCTCCGCCGGGTCGGCGACCTGCTCAGCGCCAGGAAGGAGACCCTGGCCGTGGCGATGACACGGGAAATGGGGAAGGTGCTGGCCGAGACCCGGGGCGACGTCCAAGAGGGCATCGACACGGCGTACTACGCCGCCACCGAGGGCCGCCGGCTGTTCGGCCACACGGTGCCGTCGGAACTGCGCCACAAGTGGGCGATGAGCTTTCGCCGGCCGATCGGCGTGGCCGGGCTGATCACCCCGTTCAACTTCCCGCTGGCGATCCCGACCTGGAAGATGTTCCCCGCGCTGGTCTGCGGGAACGCCGTCGTCTTCAAGCCGTCCGAGGACGTCCCCCACACCGCCCACCTCCTGGTCGAGATCCTCCTGGAGGCAGGGCTGCCGCCGGAGGTGATCCAGCTGGTGCACGGCCGCGGCGCCGCGGCCGGGAAGGCGCTGGTGGAGCACCCCGACGTCCCGCTGATCTCCTTCACCGGGTCGACGGCGACGGGGAGCGTCATCGGCGAGACCTGCGGCCGGATGCACAAGCGGCTGTCGCTCGAGATGGGCGGCAAGAACGCCATGATCGTGATGGACGACGCCGACCTCGACCTGGCCCTCGACGGCGTGCTCTGGGGCGCCTTCGGGACCACCGGCCAGCGGTGCACCGCCACCAGCCGCCTGCTCCTGCACCGGCGGATCCACGACCGGTTCCTCCGGCGCCTGGTGGACGCCGCCGAGCGGCTCCGGCTGGGGAACGGGCTCGAGGACGGCACCGACGTCGGC
>DASWBQ010000180.1:0-2034 GCA_036390535.1 Gemmatimonadales bacterium
TTCGTCGACGAGATCGACAAGATCGCCGGCCCGCGGTCGACCACGGGGCCCGATATCTCGCGCGAGGGGGTCCAGCGCGATCTGCTGCCCATCGTCGAAGGGTCCACGGTCCAGACCCGCTACGGGTACGTCCGCACCGACCATATCCTCTTCATCGCGGCGGGCGCCTTCCACGTCAGCAAGCCGTCAGACCTGATCCCGGAGCTGCAGGGCCGCTTCCCGATCCGGGTCGAGCTGGCATCGCTGACCGAGGACGACTTCATCCGGATCATGACCGAGCCGGAGAACGCGCTCACGCGGCAGTACCACGCGCTGGTCGGGGCCGAGAACGTCGACCTGACCTTCACCGACGGCGCCATTCGGGCGATCGCCCGGGTCGCGGCCCAGGCGAACGACCGGGTCGAGAACATCGGCGCCCGCCGGCTGCAGACGGTGATGGCGACGCTGATGGAGGAGATCCTGTTCGATCTGCCGGAGGGTCAGACCGGTGGCCGGGCGGACGGGCGGACGGGCGGTGAGCTGAAGCGCCTGGTGGTCGACGAGGCGCTGGTCCAGGAACGGCTCGGCAAGGTGGTCTCGGACGACGACCTCCGCAGGTACATCCTGTAGCGCCCGGTCGCGGCTATCTTACCTGCCACAATGACAGACGGACGAGCGGGCGGACGGGCGGACGGGCGGAGGTAAGTCCTTGGCAAAGCGAGATTTCCTTGCGATCCCGGACCTGACTCGGGCTGAGGTCGAGCGGGTGATGACCCTCGCCCTCGACATGAAGGCGGGGCGTTACCGGGAGAAGCCGCTCACGGGCAGGACCCTGGCGATGGTGTTCGCGAAGAGTTCGACCCGGACCCGGGTCTCGTTCGAGGTGGGCACGTACCAGCTGGGGGGGCATGCGCTGTTCCTCTCGTCGAGGGACATCCAGCTGGGGCGGGGCGAGCCGATCCGCGACACGGCGCGGGTGCTGTCGCGCTATGTCGACGGGATCATGATCCGCACCTTCGACCACGCGGACGTGGAGGAACTGGCGCGGTTCGCCTCGATCCCGGTGATCAACGGGCTGACCGACCTGCTCCATCCCTGCCAGGTGCTGGCCGACCTGATGACGGTCCGCGAGGCGATCGGCGGCTGGGCAGGCAAGGCCATCGCGTGGATCGGCGACGGCAACAACATGGCGAACAGCTGGATCAACGCCGCCGGGCTGCTCGGCTTCGAGCTCCGGATCGCCTGTCCCGAGGGGTACGACCCGGACGCCGGCATCCTCGGGCGGAACCAGGCGAAGGCGAAGATCACGGTGACCCGGAGCCCGGCCGAAGCGGCGGTCGGCGCCGACGTGGTGACCACCGACGTCTGGGCCTCGATGGGGCAGGAAGCGGAGGCGGAGGTCCGGGCGAAGGCGTTTGCCGGCTACCTGGTGGACGAGGCGATGATGGGGCGGGCCGCGCCGGGCGCGATCTTCCTGCACTGCCTCCCGGCCCACCGCGGCGAGGAAGTGACCGACGGCGTGATCGAAGGACCGTGGTCGCGGGTCTGGGACGAGGCGGAGAACCGGCTCCACATTCAGAAGGCGCTGATGGCCGCCCTGATGGGCAACGACGACACTGCGAGGCTGACGTGACTGAAACGCTCAAGCGCACCCCACTCTACAACGCCCACGCGGCGCTCGGGGCCAAGATCGTTCCCTTCGCCGGCTACGAAATGCCGGTCCAGTACCCTGGCGGCATCATGGCCAAGCACCAGGCGGTGCGGACCGACGTCGGCGTGTTCGACGTCTCCCACATGGGCGAGTTCGAGGTGACCGGCCCCGACCGCAACGCTTTCGTGAACCGGGTCACCTGCAACGACATCTCGGTGCTGGAGAGCGGCGGGGTGCAGTACTCCGCGATCCTCAACGAGGAGGGGACGTTCGTGGACGACTGCACCGTCTACCGGTTCGACGACAAGATCATGATCGTGGTCAACGCCTCGAATCGCGCCAAGGCCTGGGACCACATCGTCAACCAGAAGAAGGGCGCCAACGTCCGGCTCCGCGACATCTCG
>DASWBQ010000181.1:0-1599 GCA_036390535.1 Gemmatimonadales bacterium
CGTCGCAGGTGGCGCAGCGGATGCAGGCGCTCCTGCGCCGGTTCCGGTCGTCCAGCATCACCCCGAGGGGCACGTGAAACGGTTGGAGTCCCTGCCGGACGAAGTCGTCGGCCAGTTGCTGGATCCGGGGCTCGTGGCTCACGGCGGGGTGATCGTACGGCGAACTGGCCGGGGGGTCGGTCGGATCCTCCCCCCGATTGCCGCGCACCTGGTACAGCCGTTCCGCCTCGGCATACCAGGGTTCGAATTCGTCGTAACCGACCGGCCAGGCCGGGGAGATCCCGCCGTGGTGGCGAAGCTCCCCGAAATCCTCCCGCCGCAGCCGGAACAGCGCCGCACCATAGAACTTCGTATTGCCGCCCACGTTGTAGTTGGTGTGGGGATGGAGCGGCTCGCCCTTGACGTCACGCCACTCCTCCTTCGTCTGGTACCGGCCTTCGAGATTGACCGCGCGGGTGCTCCAGTTGGCCGGCTCCCGCGGGACGTAGTCGCCGCGCTCGAGGAGCAGGATCCGCTTCCCGGTCGGCGCCAGCCGGTGGACCAGGGTGCCACCCCCGGCGCCGGAACCGATGACGATGACGTCGTAGTCGGACCGGCTCATCGGGCGAGTCCGAGGCGCCAGCCGCCCTCGGCCGGGTGCTGCGGGACCGGGTGGCGCTCGCCGAGCTGGCCCGCCGGCGTGATTTCCTGCGCCACCCACCAGGCGTCCTGGCGCGTCACGAGCATGTGACCGGCCAGGAGGGCGTTGACCAGGATCGAGTGCGATTCGGTTGACTCTGGCATGGGAATCCTCCTGCGGGGATAACGCCCCATCGGGCGGGAGGTTCCCCGCCGGTTACGGGAGGGCGCCCGAGGTGGTGGTCCGCAGCCGGTAGATCACCGACCCGGCGGTGATGTAGAGGTCCGAGCCGTCGCCCCCCCAGGTGACGTTCGATGTCGCCCGGCCCGTCTCGATGACGCCGAGCAGGGTGCCGTCCAGCGTGAGCACATAGACGCCACCTGGCCCCGCCGCGAACAGGTGGCCCTCACGGTCGAACTCGAGACCGTCCGGCGCTCCCGGCCTGGCGGTCGCCCACGGCGCCGCGTCGCGCAGCAGCCGCGGTCCGGCGAGCGATCGGTCGGCTCTCACATCGAACACGTACCAGGCAAAGCGTCCCGGCTTCGACTCGGTGACCACCAGGCTCCGGCCATCGGGGGAGAGGGCGAGGCCGTTCGGCGCCTCGAGCTCTCGGCTCAGGAGCGTCAGTTCGCCCTGTGGCGACAGCCGGTACACGCCGCTGAAGCCGAGTTCCATCGCCGGGTCGTCCCACCACCCCGGCAACCCCCAGGGGGGATCGGTGAAGATCAGGTTGCCCTGCCCGTCGTACACCAGATCGTTGGGACTGTTGAGCCGGCGGCCGTTCCATCGGTCGGCGAGAGTAGTCTTCCTTCCGTCGGGCTCCAGCCGGCTGATCCGCCGGTCGCCATGCTCCGCCATGACGAGCCGGCCCGTCGCGTCGAAGGCGAGGCCGTTCGAGCCGGGCTCCTTTCCGGCGAACGGCGCCGCGCCGGTGTAACCGCTGGGCGAGAGCGCGACCGTCTCGCCCTTCCCTTCGCACC
>DASWBQ010000182.1:0-7500 GCA_036390535.1 Gemmatimonadales bacterium
GATCCGGCCAGCGGCCGGTACCGGATCACCAAGATCTACGGGGGCCACAACGAAGAGCCGACCTACCGCTCCCCGCTGACCGAGGTCGGCGTCGACGTCGCGGTGGGTGATTACCTGCTGGCGGTGGACGGGGTGGCGCTCCGCGCGGACGAGGACCCCTACCGCCTGCTCCGCGGCAAGGCCGATCGCCAGGTGCAGCTGACCGTCAACAGCCGGCCCTCGATGGACGGCGCTCGCACCGTGTCCTTCACCCCGATCACCAGCGAGAGCAACCTGGCCTACCTCGACTGGACCCAAGGCAACCGGGAGCGGGTCACGGCCCTCTCCGGCGGGCGGGTCGGCTACCTGCACCTCCCCGACATGGGCGCGGCCGGCATCCGCGAGTTCATCAAGTGGTACTACGGCCAGCTCGACAAGGAAGGGCTGGTGGTGGACGTCCGCGCCAACGGCGGCGGCAACGTGTCGCGGATGGTCATCGAGCGGCTCCGGCGCAAACTGCTCGGCGTCAACTACGGGCGGGTCAACAACCCGGACGGCAACCCCTATCCGGACGGTGTCTTTCTCGGGCCGATGGCGGCGGTGCTCGACGAACGGTCCTCCAGCGACGGCGACATCTTCCCCTACATGTTCCGGGAGGCCGGCCTGGGCCCGCTGGTCGGGCGGCGGTCGTGGGGCGGGGTGGTCGGCATCAGCAACACCGGCCCGCTGATCGACGGGGGCACCATCTTCGTTCCCCTCTCGGGCCTGGCCAGTGCCAAGGGGGAGTGGGTCATCGAGGGATACGGCGTCGATCCCGACATCGAGGTCGAGAACGACGTCGCCTCCGTCCTGGCCGGCAAGGACCCGCAGCTCGAGCGGGCCGTGGCGGAGGTGATGAAGCAACTGCAGGGGAAGAAGGTCGGACTGCCGCCGATGCCGCCGGCCCCCGTGAAGGTGCCGAGGCCCTAAGCACGTCTCGACCATCATACTCTCGAAGTCAGGATCGCAGCCGCGACGCACAGCGCGAGGAGGCCGGCATGACGGAACAGGGGTGGCACGACCTCGGACCGGTGGAGGAGCTCGCGGTGGGTCCGTTGCGGCAGATCGTGATCGGCCGGACCAGGATCGCGCTGAGCTGCGTCGACGGCGAGTTCGCCGCCATCTCCGGCGCCTGCAATCACGCCGGCGGCCCGCTCGGCGAAGGTCACCTGGACGGGGACTACATCGTCTGCCCCTGGCACCACTGGAAGTTCCACCGCCAGACCGGCGAGGGTGAGCCGGGCTTCGAGGAGGATCGGGTGCCGCGGTACGCCCTGCGCCGCGAGGACGGACACCTCTGGATCAACCTGGAGGCCGAGACCAGCCGCCGCGTGAAGCCGCACCCGCCGCATCCGCTGGCGCGGAAAGTTGTGCGGGAGCCCGGGCCGCTCCGCGTCGCCGGGATCTCGACCACCGCCATGGACCCCGCCCACCCGCGGTATTCCACCTCGGAGGCCCTCCTCGAGGCCGCGCTCGTCCAGGCCCGGGAACGTGGCGGTGAGACCCGGATCCTCCGGCTCAACGACCTGCGGTTCCGGTCGTGCGAGGGCTACTACTCCAAGAGCGCCCATGCCTGCACCTGGCCTTGTTCCATCACCCAGATGGACTCCAAGGACCAGATGGACCAGGTCTACGAGGCGATGGTCCATTGGGCCGACGTGGTCCTGCTGGCGACGCCGATCCGGTGGGGCGCCGCCGGGGCGCTGTACTATCGCATGGCGGAACGGCTCAACTGCGTCCAGAACCAGGTGACGATCCGGAACCGGGTCCTGATCCGGAACAAGGTCGCGGGCTTCATCGTGACCGGCGGGCAGGACAATGTGCAGGGTGTGGTCGGCCAGCTCCTCACCTTCTTCGCCGAGCTGGGCTACCTCTTCCCCCAGTTTCCCTTCGTGGCCCATTCGCGGGGCTGGTCGGCGGAGGACATGGAGGCCAACGTGCGCCAGGTGCAGGAGAGCACGGAATTGCGGGAAGGCGCCGCCGCCCTCGCGGACCGGGCGATGAAGATGGCCGGCAAACTGGTCGGGCTCGAAGAAACCCCGGAGCCGCTCGCCCGCGGGGGGCGGAAGGCCCACCACCTCTCCTGATGGGGCCGGCCCCCGCGCCCGCCGGCTGATCCACCCCCCGGCTATGGCAGCCGGGGACTCGCCGTTTCGCCGCGGGGATCCAGGTCGCGCTGGAAGCGCACCGCCACCGCCACGCGGTCCGGCCCGGCATACCACGCCTCGTACAGGCTCAGGCGGTCGGGAAGGTGCTCCAGCAGCACGACGGTTGCGGGCTGGCCGGGCCCGGCGAGGCCCAGCCGCAGGGTCAGGGTCCCCAGTTGCAGGCGCTGGGCATAGACACGGGTGCGCCGGCCATCGGGTGCCTCGACGTAGACCTGCCAGGGCTGCCCGTCATCCCAGGCGGGCCGGCCGCGGTACAGCTCCACTCGCGCCGTGAGGACGACGCGCTCCGCCTGACCATCCCCATCGAGATCCGCCTCGGCGGTCTGCTGGTAATCCCATCCCCCCTCTCCGGCGATGGCGGGCGGAAGGTCCGGGTCGATCAGCGTGACGGGGGGCGCGGCGACTCGGGTGGTGTCAACGGCCGCCGCGGGGTCGCCGATGGGTGGTGGAGAGGCATCACCGGCACAGGCGCAGAGGACACCCGCGGTTGCTGCCGAACGAACCCACCGACGCATCACGACATCTCTCCTCCCTCTTCGGCAGCCAGTCCGCCCCCACCGAAGGTAACGGCAGCCGCCGGGACACTGCGATGCCGCGCCAGGGGCGTCGAGGAGCAGTCCCGGGATCACTCCTATGATCGATTGTCCGGCCACCGGAGCGCCCTATGTTCCGAGCAGGTACCGGCGGTGGCAACCTGGCCGGGGATGGCCGCTCACGGGAGGTGCCCTCTGGCGGTACACTGAAAGACGGGAAGGTCATCGATGCGTTGGGCGCGCGGGGCGGGACCGGTGGCGCTGCAGGTTCCGGCGCGGGTCGCGGTGGAGCGCGGGCCGGGTTGGGTGCCGTGGCCGATGCCGTCACGGCTGGTCGCATTGGAGCGCCGAATGTCGGCTTGGCTGCACCCCACCTATCGAGGGGCGGTGTGCTGGTTCGGATTGGGTGCCGGGGTGGCCGGCAAGCTCTATGGCTTCCTGCTGCTCGCCACCCTGATGGTCATGGTCGGTCCTGGACCCGGGGTAGTCCTTTTTCTCAAGGTCCTCGGTGTCGCGGTGATCGCAGGCGCGGTGGGTGGTACCATGCACGGGGTCCTCCGGTCGCTGGACCGATGGGGACGCATGGGGACCTGGCTCAGGGGACTCACCGCGATCTTCGTGGCGCTGATGGCCGCCGTCGCCCTCACGCCGCGAGGTCCATTCAATCTGCCCGATCCGATGCTGCACCTGTTCGCCCTCGGCCTCGCCGCGTTGGGGGCGGGAGGGTTGCTGCTGCTCGATGATCGCCGGCCCGGACGCCCGACCCCCGGTCACTACCAGGACCTGCTGAGGCGGGACCGGCTGTGGACCACCGCCGATCGGGCGCGCTCGCGGCGGAGACCATGATACCAAGGCGGGTCCAATGTCCTTCATGCTGTATGTCGCAGGGTTCCTGATCGTGATCGCGGGGGTGGCATGGGGCCTGATGCGGGCGGGGGTGCCCACCACCTGGGTCATCATCGTTTCCGTCGTGCTCTTCGGCATAGGGGTCCTGACCGGCGTCAGCCGCACCAGGTCACGCGACCTTCCCAAGAACCCTGACGCCTGATCGCGTCGGTGAACGGGCTCGGCAGGGCCCGTTCGGCCGGATCCAGGTCATGGCCCTGCCGGCCGGAGGGGGATCGTGGCCGGGTTCCCGACCCCCGCCCTGTGTGTGGCACTGCAGGGGCTGAGGCGACTTAGATGTGATGAGGGGACCCATCGGTCCCGAGGGCGGGGGGCAGGTCTCATGCACGCGTCAGATCAACCCGGTTCCGCCGGGTCAGGACTCCCGGCTGGTGAGGGAATGGCCGTCCGGCCCGACAACATGGCCCGGGCCATTCTGACGTCGATCGGTGACGCCGTCCTCACCACGGACGCCGCCGGCTTGATCACCTACCTCAATCCGGCCGCCGAGCGGCTGACCGGCTGGTCCCTGTCGGAGGCGCGGGGACAGCCGCTGGCAGTGGTCGTGCCGCTCGTTTCGGAGGCCACCCGGCTTCCCGTCCCCCACCCGGCGGCGATCTGCATGGCGGATGGTCGGAGCCGCAAACTCCAGGACGGGGTGCTGCTGCACCGCCGCGATGGCACCCATGTGCCGATCGGCGACTCGACCGCCCCGGTGCGCGACGGCCACGGGACGATCACCGGGGTCGTGCTGATCATCCAGGACGAGACGGAAAACCGCCGGGTCGGCCGCCGCCTCTCCTATGAGGCCACCCACGATCCCCTGACCGGGCTGATCAATCGGAGAGAGTTCGAGCGGCGGCTGGCCCGGGTGGTCTCGGACGCCGCCGCCACGGCGTCGGAGCACGTGCTCCTGTGCCTGGACCTCGATCGCTTCAAGGCGGTGAACGACACCTGTGGCCATCTGGCCGGGGACGCGCTGCTGAGGAGCCTTTCGGCGCTCCTGAGCCGTCAGTTGCGGAAGCGCGACACCCTGGCCCGTCTGGGGGGAGACGAGTTCGCGGCCCTGCTGGAAAACTGTACGGTGCTCGAGGCGGAACGGATCGCCGAGAGCTTCCGGACGGCGATCGCGAGCTACCGGTTCGAGCACGATGGCCGGACCTTCACCATCGGCGCCAGCATCGGCCTGATCCCGGTGACCGGCCAGAGCGGGGGGACCATCGAGGTGCTGCAGGCCGCCGATGCCGCCTGCTACGCGGCCAAGGCGAGCGGTGGCAATCGCGTGCACCACCGGTCATCGACACCCGCTGGTGCTACCGGAGTCCGATCCGGGTTACCAGCTTTGCGAAGCGCGGGTCCGGCCGGATCGACTCGTAGCCCGGGTCGAGATGGAGGTAGATGAGTCCAGCCGAGTGGGCGGCCAGGGCCTGATCCAGGCAGGCGAAGGCCCGGTCGGTCTCTCCCAGCGCGCCATATCCCATCGCCAGGATTTCGGCCCGGAGGTACTGCTCCTTCGCCTGGCGCTCCAGCCGCTCCATGATCGCCCGGGCCTCCTCGGTCTCTCCCATGGCGCAGAGGGCGCGGACGATCATCGCGTCATAGGACCGCACCGCCGTGCTCAACGACTGGCCGCGCTGGAACGCCTTGAAGGCCTCCTCGGGCTGGCCCTGTGCCAGCCGGGCCGCCCCGATGTCAAGGTACGCCTGGAAGTAGCTGGGCTCGATCTCCAGCGTCTTCTGGCTCTGCTCGACGGCCGCGTCGTACCGGCCCGCATAAAGCAGGAACCGACCCAGCCACCGGCTGAAGTGGGCCGACAGCGGGTCGAGGACCAGCGCCTTCCGCATCTCCTCGATCGCCTCGTTGAGGCGGCCCACCGCCGGGAGGGCGCTGCCGTAGACGAAGTGGGCCTCGGCATAGTTCGGGTTGAAGTCGACCGCCTTGGCTAGGGCGCGGCTGGCCCCCTCGAAGTCCCACTCGTACCAGCAGAGCACCTTCCCGATCGAGGTGTGCGCCTCACCCAGCGTGGGCTCGATCTGGATGGCGCGGGTCGCCGCGGACTTGGCCCGGGGATAGGCGTCGTCCGGGACTACCCAGTCGTCGGCCAGGTTGCACCAGCAGTCGGCGATCCCGGAGTAGGCCCGGGCAAACCCCGGGTCGGCGTCGAGCGCCTGCTCGAACAGGGTCAACGCCTTCCGGAGGTCGTGCTCGGCGACCCGGTTGACGAAGAACCGGCCCTTGAGGTACAGGGTGTAGGCCTCGAGGTTTTCGGTGGTCGGCTTGACCAGCACCTCGGCGGCCCCGCCGATCAGCTTGACCTTGAGGGCGTCCACGATGGCGCGGGAGATCTCCTCCTGGATGGCGAAGACGTCCTCGAGCTGGCGGTCGAACGTCTCCGACCAGAGCTGGTAGCCGTTGGCGACGTTGACGAGCTGGACGTTGACCCGGATCCGGTTGCCGATCTTCCGGACACTGCCCTCGAGTACCGAGCTGACGCCGAGCTTGTCGCCGACCTCGCGGATGTCGACCTCCTTGCCCTTGAAGGCGAAGCAGGAAGTGCGGGACGCCACCTGCACGTCGGGCAGCTTGGCGAGGGCGTTGATGATGTCCTCGGTCATCCCGTCGCTGAAGTACTCGTTCTCCGGGTCGGCGCTCATGTTGGCGAACGGCAGGACCGCGATCGACTTGTCCGGCTTGGCGGGTTGCGGGGCGACGGCCCCGGGCCTGGGGGTCTGGCCCTCCCGCTGCAGCTCGAGCACGGCGGCGGCGAACTCGCCCGCGGTCGGATACCGGTCCACCGGGGTCCGCGCCATCGAGCGCGTCACGATGGTGTCGACCGGCCCGGGCACGTCCCGGACGGCCCGCACCAGCGGCACCGGGGAGACGAATCGCTTGGAGATCACGGCCTGGGCGGTGGAACCGGTGAAGGGCTGTTCGCCGGTCAGCATCTCGTACAGCACGCAGCCCAGGCTGTAGAGGTCGCTTCGCCCGTCCACGTTGGACTCTCCGGAGGCCTGTTCCGGGCTCATGTAGGCAGGGGTCCCGATCGCCATCCCGGTCTGGGTGATGGAGCCGCCGGCGGTGCTGACCGCCTTCCCGATCCCGAAGTCCGCCACCAGCGCCGCGCCCTCGTGGATCAGGATGTTCTCCGGCTTGATGTCGCGGTGCACCACGCCGTGCCGGTGGGCGTAGTCGAGAGCTGAGGCGACCTCCCGGGTGATCCGGAGGGCGTCCTCGAGCGGCAGCATCCGCTCCCGGTTCAGCCGGTCGCGGAGGGATTGGCCCTCCATGTTGGGCATCACGTAGTAGAGGAGGCCGCCCGCGTCGCCCGAGTCGAAGACCGACAGGATGTGCGGATGGGTCAGCCCCGCCGCGATCCGGATCTCGCGGAGGAACCGCTCGGGGCCGATGTCCGAGGCCAGCTCCGGCTTGAGGACTTTGATGGCGACCTTGCGGTCGTGGCGGGCGTCATGCGCCATGTAGACCATGGCCATGCCGCCCTCGCCGAGCTCGCGCTCGATCCGGTACCGGTCGCCGATGGCCGACTGCAGTCGCTGTTGGAGGGGATTCACCGTCGAATGATACCTTGGGGGGGAAGGGCAGCAACCCCCGTGATTGTGGTTGGGAGCGCTGCGAGGACGCAGCGGGTCCCGGTGTAGATCGTCGGGATGCACAGGTTGCAGTGGGTGCAGCCCGACTCGGCACGGTCCCCCCTGCGCCATCGGTTCACCAGCCCCGGCTCGATCAGCAGGGCGCGCCCGATCGCCACGAACTCGAATCCCTCCGCCAGCGCCCGCTCCACCGTCTCCAGCCGCGTGACTCCGCCCAGCAGGATCAGCGGCATCCCTAGCGCGGCCCGAAAACGGCGCGCGTCGGCCAGGAAGTACGCCTCCTCGAAC
>DASWBQ010000183.1:0-1590 GCA_036390535.1 Gemmatimonadales bacterium
AGGCGGCCGAACTGGATTACCAGAAGGCCGAAGCACTCCTCGGCGCGGCGAGGGCGTACCGGACCGCTGGGCAGACCGACAAGGCGGTCGAGGCGCTCCGGGTCATCCTGTCCAAGTACCCGGAGACCTCGGCCTATGCGGTCGCTGAGGTCAGGCTGGGGGAGATTCAGAAGGGCAGCTGACCCAACCCAACGCCCTGGGAGAGAGGCTCGGAGCGGACCGCTCCGGGCCCTTTTTTCATCTCAGTCTGTGGCCGTAAGGTGCTGAAACTGAATGGAATACATGGCGTGCGCCCGCCACCTTCCTCGCCCTGTTTCATATGACGTATAAGATGTATTCTGTTAAGTACCTCGGTGGAAAAGTGTGGGAAACCCCCGCCGGGGTCCCCCGTCGCGTCAGCTACCGTGTTCGCGAGTGGTGTGGTGGAGGGTCAGGCCAGAAATGCCTGGGGGGTGCCTTCAGACCGCCAGTGAGCCGGTAAAGACCAGCCGGCCTTCCCCGAGCAGCCAGGCGTCGTACCCCTGGCCGCCTTCGATCCGGCCCGAGACGCCGAGCCGGCTGCCTCGCCCGGTGCGCCACTGGGACGGCAGGTGGCCCAGCCCGGCGACCTTCAGGGCAAAGGCAGCGGCCACGGTTCCGGTGCCGCAGGCCAGCGTTTCGGCTTCTACCCCGCGCTCGTAGGTGCGGATGGTCCAGGCCCCGCCGTCGCCGGCCGGCGGGCTCACGAAGTTCACGTTGGCCCCGCTGTCGCCCACGGCCGGGTCGAACCGGAGTTCCCGCCCCCGGTTGGGCAGATCCACATCGAAGCAGTTGCGGGTCACCACCACCAGGTGTGGGACGCCCACGGTGCCAAGGAGAAAAGCCGACTCCCCCGCTCGGGCTTTAATCTCGACGGGGCGAGGCACCGCGAAGGGCGGCAGGCCGATTTCGGCCATGTGCCCGTCCCCCACGCAGCGGGTCTGCACCAGACCGGCGTCCGTCACCAGGGTCATTCCGCCCGCCGGCGCCAGCTCGAGGAAGGCCGCCAGCCGCGTCGAGCAGAGCGCCGCGTTCCCGCACATCGCGGCCGGCGACCCATCCCGGTTCCAGTAGCGCATCCGGACCCGGCCGGGGCTCTCGGGCGTGAGGATGACCACGCCATCCGCCCCCACCCCGTTCCGGCGGTCGCACGCTCGGGCGATCGCCTCCGCTGTGCACTCCTCCGGACCGACGTGCCGGCCGTCCAGCATCACGAAATCGTTGCCGGAGCCGGTCATCTTGTAGAAGACCGTGCCGTTCATATCCGCCTCAGGAGCGCGCTCAACCGGAGCCACCAGACCATCCAGATCGCCTCCCGGACGATCTTCTTGTTCATCTTGCTGTGCCCCTCGACCCGGTCCGTGAAGACGATCGGGACCTCGACCAGGCGGAAGCCCTTCCGCCAGGCCCGGAAGCTCATCTCGATCTGGAACGAGTAGCCGTTCGAGCGGACCTGGTCGAAAGGCAGCGCCTCCAGCACGCTCCGGCGGAAGCACTTGAACCCCCCGGTCGAGTCGGTCAGCGGCATCCCCGTGACCACCCGGGCGTAGAGGTTGGCGCCGCTCGAGAGGA
>DASWBQ010000184.1:0-2887 GCA_036390535.1 Gemmatimonadales bacterium
GGGGCACAGAAGACCTCGGCGTCGGGCCGGTCGCGGCGGATGGCCCAGCAGAGGGCGTGCTCGCGGCCACCGGACCCGACGACGAGGATCTTCATCCCTGGCGGGCCTTCCTGAAGGCGTCGGCGGCCGCCTGCCCGGCCCGCTTCGCGGTCTCGCCCACCTTCGAGGCGACGTCCTTGAACTCGTCCCGGTAATAGCTGGTGGCCTCGCGGAAGTCCTCGCCGAGGGGCCGCTGCTTCTCCTCGCTCCGGCGGGTGTACTCGCCGCGGAGGATCCGCTCGTAGGCGCCGCTGGCGACCCACTGCTGCAGCTCCGCCGCGCGGACGGTGTGCATCGGGTGAGAGAGCGCCAGGGTGTTGAGGATCTTGTAGACGACGTCGAGCCCCTCGTTGGTCTGCAGGTACTCGTTGGCCTGCGCCATGAAGGGATCGAGGTGCATCTCGCCGGCGTGATGCTGGCCGTTGACGCCGGCCGCCATCTTCATGAAGAGCTGCTGCGAGCCGAGGATGTCCTGGCTGCCGAGGAGGGCGGCACGGTCGGAGGAGAGCTCCGCCTTGCGCGACCACTCGAGGATGGCGAGCCGCACCGGGAGGAGCGCCACGCCCGCCAGGAAGGGCAGCGCGCCGAGGCTGACGTTCAGGAGGATCTCGGCGATGGTGCGATAGAGGGCATGGCCGCTGACGACGTGTCCCATCTCGTGGGCCAGGAGCACCCGGAGCTCGGCCTCGTTGAGCAGTTCGATGGCGGCGGTGTGGACGACGATGAAGGGGTTGTCGACGCCGTAGGCGCCGGCGTTGAAGACCGGGGTCTGCGAGACGTACAGCTCCGGCACCACCGGCCAGTCGAAGGTGGACGCAACCTCGACCTGGAGGGCGTGGAGCGCCGGGTACTGGTCGGGGCCGGTGCGGACCGCGTTGCCCTGGAAGAGGAGGCGGATGCCGCGTTCGCCTCCGAGGACGGAGATGATCTTCCGGACGATGTCATCGAACCCGGGGACGGCGCGGAGGGCCTGGAGGGCAGCGCGGTCGGCCGGGTGCTCCCAGGACGCGGCACTGATCTGGTGGAGGACGAGGCGCGGGCGGGCGGCGGGGAGCGAGGACATGGGGGAAACCTAAGTCGTTGGAGGTGACGACTCTACGGGGGTGGGGAGGGTTTCGTTTCAGGGGCGGCAGGGCGGCAGGGCGGCAGGGCGGCAGGGCGGCAGGGCGGCAGGGCGGCAGGGCGGCAAGACGGCAGGGCGGCAGGGCGGCAGGACGGCAGGACGGCAGGACGGCAGGGGGGCAGTCCCCTGAGCGAAGTGACGTGGCTATTCAGTGCTTCGGCGGCTTCGCTGCGCTCAGCCTGACTAACCGTCTTGCCCTCCCGCCGCCCTGCCGGCCTCAGCCCATCGCCTGTTCCAGGTCCGCGATCAGGTCCTCGGTCTCCTCGATGCCGCAGGAGAGGCGGACCAGGCTCTCGGTGAGGCCCATGGCCTCGCGCATGGCGACCGGGACCGAGGCGTGGGTCTGGGAGGCGGGATGGCCGATCAGGCTCTCCACGCCGCCCAGCGACTCGGCCAGCTTGAAGATCTTCACGCGCTCGACGATCCGCTTGGCGAGGGCGATGTCGCCGACGTCGAAGGAGATCATCCCGCCGAAGTGGCCGTTCATCTGGCGCCGGGCGAGGTCGTGCTGGGGGTGATCCTCGAGGCCGGGATAGTAGACCTTTCGGACCTTGGACTGGCCGACGAGCCAGGTGGCGATCCGTCGGCCGTTGGCATCATGCTGCCGCATCCGGAGGGGGAGGGTCTTGGTGCCCCGGAGGGCGAGGAAGCAGTCCATCGGGCCGGGGACGGCGCCCGCCGCGTTCTGCAGGAACCCGACTTTTTCCGCGACATCGTCGCGGCCGGTGACCAGGATCCCGCCGACCATGTCGGAGTGGCCGTTGAGGTACTTGGTGGTGGAGTGGAGGACGATATCGGCGCCCAGTTCAAGGGGGCGCTGGAAGACGGGGGTAGCGAAGGTGTTGTCGACGGCGAAGAGGATGCCCCGCGCGGTGGTGATGTCGGCGACGGCCGCGATGTCGGTCAGGAACATCATCGGATTGGTGGGGGTCTCGCCGTAGACCATCCGGGTGGCTGGAGTGATGGCCCGGGCGATGTTCTCCGGGTCGCGCATGTCCACGAAGGAGAAGGTCAGCCCGAGGCGGCCGTAGACCCGGGTCATGAGGCGGTGGGTGCCGCCGTAGACGTTCTCGCCGCAGATGACGTGGTCGCCGCCGCTCATCAGCTTGAGGAGCGCGTCGAGGGCGCCGAGGCCGGAGCTGAAGGCGAAGCCGTGCGTTCCGCCCTCCAGGCTGGCGACGTTCCGTTCCAGTGCCTCGCGGGTCGGGTTTTGGGTCCGGCCGTACTCGTAACCCTTGTTCCGGCCCAGGCCCTCCTGCTGATAGGTCGAGGTCTGGTAAATCGGTGTCATCACGGCGCCTGCGAGGGGGTCGGCCACCTGTCCGGCGTGGACGGCGCGGGTCGCCAGGGCGTGGTCCAGATCGTGCTTGTTGATGCGGGTCATTGGGGGGATTCCCTGAGGGTCGGGGAACCTTAAGCGGGAAACAGGGAACAGGGAACAGGGAGTCGGACAGGTGGGTTCCTCAAGTGGGCCGGTGCTTCCGGCGACCTCCGCGTCGCCCGGGACCGCCCGGTGCCTGGTGGTGGACGACGACACCATGGTCCGGCGGACCCTCGGGCGCGTCCTGGCGAGCCAGGGAATGGCCGTCCTCGAGGCGGCGTCGGCCGACGAGGCACTGACCCTGCTGACGACAGAGGGGCCGGTGCCGCTGGTGCTGACCGACATCTACATGCCGGGCCGGAGCGGGATCGACCTGCTGCGGGACATCCGGCGCCGCTATCCCG
>DASWBQ010000185.1:0-6006 GCA_036390535.1 Gemmatimonadales bacterium
GCCTGGTCGCCGGACGGCGCCCAGATCGCCTACGTCACCTGGACCGACGAGGGCGGCTACCTGATGAAGGTGAGCGCCGCGGGCGGCACCCCGGTGCGGCTCTCCGAGGAGAAGGCCTACTGGCAGGCCACCGCCTGGTCCCCGGATGGCGCCCGGATCGTGTCGATCCGCTCCGCCGCCCGGAACGCCCAGGAGGCGGTCGATCCCTTCGTCTTCGAGGGGCTCGGCGCGGAGTTCGTCTGGGTCCCGGCGACCGGCGGGGCGGTCTCCAGCATCGCGCCGCTGAACGGCAGGAGCGCGCCGCACTTCACTTCGAACCCCGACCGGATCTACGCCTACGGCCTGGCCACCATCCCGGCGCCCGGCACGCCGTTCACCGCGCAGGAGGTGGCCCTGCTGTCGTTCCGCTGGGACGGCACCGACCAGAAGACCCACCTCCGGGTCAACGGCCAGCTGCCGCTCGGCTTCGGGGTGAAGTCGGATCCGAAGAAGGGCGACATCCGGCCGGAGTGGAAGATGGAGGAGCGGGAGATCATCCCGGCCTTCCCGGTCGGGCTGATCCGGATGGCGCCAAAGGGCGACTTGGCCCTGGCGATGGACGGCAACGAGGTGTGGGCGGTCCGGGTGCCCCAGGTGGGCGGGGCCGCGCCGGCCGTCAACCTGCAGAAGCCGGACAGCGCCTCGGTCCGGGTGCTTCGCCTCACCGACATCGGCGGCGAGTTCCCCGACTGGAGTCGTGACGGGAAGACCATCCACTGGTCGGTCGGGAACGCCTTCGTGAGCTACGACGTCGAGCGCGGCCTCGCGGTGGACGACAGCCTCCGCCGCGCCGAGGTCGACTCGACCACCCGCTGGCGGAACCAGTACCGGCCGGTGGAGCAGCGGATCCTGGTCCCGGTCAACCGCGACGTCCCGCAGGGCACCGTGGTGCTTCGCGGCGGGCGGGCCATCACCATGAAGGGGAAGGAGATCGTCGACAACGCCGACGTGGTGATCCGGAACAACCGGATCGTGAGCATCGGGCCGCGGGGCAGCGCCCCCGCCGAGGCGCGGGTGGTGGATGTCAGCGGCAAGACCATCATCCCTGGTTTCGTGGACACCCACGCCCACATGTGGAACCTCTGGGGCCTCCACTGGCAGCAGCCCTGGATCTATCTCGCCAACCTGGCCTACGGCGTCACCACCACGCGCGATCCGCAGACCGCCACCACCGACGTGCTCGCCTACCAGGACCGGGTCGACGCCGGTGACGCGATCGGCCCCCGGGTCTACTCCACCGGCCCCGGCGTCTTCTCGGGCGAGCGGATCGGCGACCTCGACCGCGCCCGGAGCGTGCTCAAGCGCTACAGCGACTACTACGACACCAAGACCTTCAAGATGTACGAGGCCGGGAACCGCCAGACCCGGCAGTACCTGATCATGGCCTCGCGCGAGCTCAAGCTGATGCCCACCACCGAGGGCGCGCTCGAGTTCAAGAAGAACATGACCCACGCCATGGACGGCTACCCCGGGATCGAGCACACCATCCCGCTGACGCCGATGTACAACGACGTGGTCGAGCTGTTCAAGACTTCGCAGACCACCAACACCCCGACCCTGCTGGTGAGCTACGGCGGGCCGTGGGCCGAGAACCACTACTACACCACCACGGACGTGCTGGGCGACACCAAGCTGCGTCACTTCACCCCCCGCGAGGAGCTCGACGCCAAGGCCCGGCGCCGCGGCCCCGGCAACGGCCCCGGCCCGATGGCCTGGTTCGCGCCGAGCGAGTACGTCTTCAGCCGGCACGCGGGCTTTGCCCGGGACCTGGTTGAGAACGGCGGCCGGGTCGGCATCGGCAGCCACGGCCAGCTGCAGGGGCTGGGTTTCCACTGGGAACTGTGGAGCGTGGCCAGCGGCGGGATGGCGGCGCACGACGCCCTCCGCGTCGCCACCATCTACGGCGCCGAGGCGATCGGCCTCGGCAGGGACCTCGGCTCGCTCGAGGCCGGGAAGCTCGCCGACCTGATCGTCCTCGACGGCGACCCACTGGCGGACCTCAAGAACACCAACACCATCAGGTACGTGATGAAGAACGGCCGGCTCTACGAAGGCAATTCCCTCAACGAGATCTGGCCCAGGCAGCAGGCGCTGCCGGACCAGCCCTGGCGGAAGCTGGATCCCCAGGTCACCACGTCGGTCCGGTGAGGCGCGCCATGACTACGACCCAGAAGCTGGTGCGCGGCCTGGCCGCCCTTTCACTCGTCACTTTTCACTTTTCACTCGCAGCCGCTCAGGCTCCCGCCGGTGGCCCTCCGGGCGGCGCCGCGGCCAAGAAGCCGTTGCCGCTCGAGGCCGCCCGCAAGGCGGAGTTCACCACCAGCAAGGGCAGCTGGATCTCGCTCGATGTCAGCCCCGACGGGCAGACCATCGTCTTCGACCTGCTCGGCGATCTCTACACCATGCCGATCACCGGGGGGCGGGCGACCCCGTTGCTGACCGGGATGGCGTTCGACGTCCAGCCGCGGTTCAGCCCCGACGGGAAGAAGGTGGTCTTCGTCTCCGACCGGAGCGGCGGCGACAACGTCTGGACCCTGTCGCTCGACCTCAAGGACACCACCGCGCTGACCACGGGGAACGGCAACGTCTTCTACTCGCCTGTCTACTCGCCCGACGGGAAGTACATCGTGGCCAGCCGGGCCGGCTCCGTCTTCGGCACTGCCAAGCCGCAGATGTACCACGTCGACGGGGGTGCCGGGCTGCCGCTGGGCACCCTGGGGCCGCAGATCAAGGTCAATGGCCTCGCCTTCTCGCCGGACGGGCGCTACGTCTACGGCGCCGGCCGGCAGGGCGACTGGCAGTACAACTCGACCATGCCGCAGTACCAGCTGGTGCGCTATGACCGGCAGACCGGCCAGTGGGGCCAGGTGGCGATGCGCTACGGCTCCGCCTTCCGGCCGGCGCTCTCGCCCGACGGGAAGTGGCTGGTCTACGGTACCCGGCACGAGAACCGGACCGGCCTCCGGATCCGCGACCAGGCCACCGGCGAGGAGCGCTGGCTGGCCTACCCGGTCCAGCGTGACGACCAGGAAGCTCGGGCCACGCTGGACGTGCTGCCGGGCTACTCGTTCACGCCCGACAGCAAGGCGATCATCGTCTCCTACGGCGGCGAGATCTGGCGCGTGGCCGTGGACGGCGGCGCCCCGTCGAAGATCCCCTTCGAGGTCCCGGTCAAGCTCGACATCGGTCCCGAGGTCAAGTTCGCCTACACGGTGGACACCTCGGCGATGCTCACGGTCAAGCAGGTCCGGAGCCCGGTGGTGTCGCCCGACGGCAAGCGGGTGGTCTTCACCGCGGTCGACCGGCTCTGGATCGCCAACGTGGATGGCACGAACCCCCGCCGGCTCACCACCAGCGAGGTGGGGGAGTACCACCCATCGTGGTCCCCGGACGGCAAGTCGGTCGCCTACGTGACGTGGGACGACCGGGCCGGCGGCCACATCATGAAGCTGGCCGTGGACGCCAAGGCGAAGCCGGTGGCGGTGAGCCGGACGGCCGCGCTGTACGCCAATCCCGCCTGGTCGCCCACCGGCAGCCGGATCGTGGCCACCCGCGCGGCCGCGCGCGACCTGCAGGAGGGCATGGCCGAGGGGATGTTCTTCGGCCCGCAGGCGGCGGCGTTCGTGTGGGTGCCGGCCACCGGTGGCGAGGCGACGGTCATCGCGCCGGTCGGCACCCGGGACGTGGCCCACTTCACCGCGGCGGACAGCACCCGGATCTACGCTTACAGCCCGGTCGAGGGGCTGGTCTCGTTCCGCTGGGACGGCACCGACGTGAAGGCCCACCTCAAGGTGGTCGGCCCGCCGCCGCCCTTCGGGATTCCCCATCCGGAGGAAGAGGCGTCGGTGCAGCTGCCGCGGCGGCTCGGCCGGATGCCGGCCGACGTGCTCAAGGTCCGCACCGTGCTGGGCGACGACGCTGAGCTCGAGCAGGGGCCGATGCCGACCCCGGCCGGGATCATCCTGATGGCGCCGAAGGGCGATCAGGCGCTGGCGCAGGTGGGAATGGACGTCTACGCCATCACCGTGCCGGGCGTGGGCGGCGCCGCGCCGACCGTCTCCGTCATGGGCGGCGGGCCGGTGCCGGTGAAGAAGCTCAACGAGGTGGGCGGCGAGTTCGCCTCGTGGGGCGCCGACGGCCGCACCGTGCACTGGGCCATCGGCAACGCCTTCTTCAGCTACAACCTCGACCGCGCCAAGGTGGTGGAGGACTCGCTCAAGGCGGTCGAGCGGGCCAAGGCCGACAGCACCCGGAAGGCTGGGGCGCTGGCCGACAGCCTCAAGAAGACCCAGGCCACGGTGGACAGCCTGACCAAGGCCAACGCCGCGGTGCCGGATTCGCTCAAGGCGCTGCTCGAGTCGCTCAAGGCACGCTCGCCCAAGGTGGACAGCACCAAGGCGAAGGCGGACTCGGCGGCGGCGAGGGCGAAGTCCGATACCTTGCCCAGGCCCGACAGCCTCAAGACCAAGGCGGACACCGCCAAGGCCAAGGCGGATTCCCTCAAGAAGGCGGAGAAGCCGGGCTACAAGCCGACCGAGGTCCGGATCAAGGCGCAGGTGGGCCGCGACCGGCCGAAGGGCACCGTGGTGCTCCGAGGCGGCCGGGCGGTCACGATGAAGGGGAAGGAGATCATCGAAAACGCCGATATCGTCGTCACCGACAACAAGATCGTGGCGATCGGGCCGCGGGGGTCGGTGACGGTCCCGAAGGGCGCCCAGGTCGTGGACATCACCGGGAAGACGGTGACGCCGGGCTTCGTGGACACCCACTATCACTCGATGTGGCTGATCCCCGAGATCCACGTTGCCCAGCCGTGGCAGTACCTGACCACGCTGGCGTACGGGGTGACTACCACCCGCGACCCGCAGACCGGACAGAGCGACGTGGTGAGTTACCAGGACCGGGTCGAGTCGGGCGGGATGATCGGGCCCCGGGTCTATTCGACCGGCCCCGGCGTCTTCCAGACCGAGAACGTCCGCGACCTCGATCACGCCAAGCAAATCCTCAAGCGGTACAGCGACTACTGGGACACCCGGACCCTCAAGATGTACATGAGCGGCAACCGCCAGCAGCGCCAGTACATCATCCAGGCCGCCAGGGAGCTGAAGATCATGCCGACCACGGAGGGCGGCATTGATACCCGGCTCGACCTGACCCACGCGATCGACGGCTACCCCGGCATCGAGCACAACCTGCCGACGGCGCCGCTGTACAACGACGTGGTGGAGCTGTTCAAGGCGAGCCAGACCACCAACAGCCCGACCCTGATCGTGAGCTACGGCGGGCCGTTCGGCGAGTCGTACTTCTACACCTTCGAGAGCCCGGCGCAGGACGCCAAGCTCCGCAAGTTCACGCCGAAGGACCACCTTGACGCGAAGACCCTGCGGCGCGGCCAGGCCAACGGCCCCGGCCCGATGGGGTGGTTCACCAAGGACGACTACATCTGGCCGGAGCACGCCAAGTTCGTGAAGAACATGATCGAGGGCGGCGGGCGGATGGCGGTGGGGAGCCACGGCCAGCTGCAGGGGCTGGGTTACCACTGGGAGCTCTGGATGATGGGGTCGGGCGGGCTGTCCACCCACGACGCGCTCCGGGTCGGGACCATCTATGGCGCCGAGGCGATCGGGATGGGAAGCGAGATCGGGTCGCTCGAGGCCGGCAAGTACGCCGACCTGGTGGTGTTCGACAAGGACCCGCTCGAGAACCTCCGGAACACCACCGCCATCGGGATGGTGATGAAGAACGGCCGGCTCTACGACGGCAACACCCTCGACGAGATCTTCCCGCGGAAGCGGCCGCTGGGCGCCCAGCCGTGGGTGGGTGGCGGCGCCACGGAGGCGGCGATTCAGACCGGGATCAAGTAGGGCGGGACGAACAGCGGGAAGAACACCGGCGGGACGAACAGCAGCGGGAGAGGGACAGCAGGAGGGGTTCAGGTGCCCTCCCGCCGTGGTCCTTCCCGCCGCT
>DASWBQ010000186.1:0-3157 GCA_036390535.1 Gemmatimonadales bacterium
CTCTCTGCTCTCTGCTCTCTGCTCTCTGCTCTCCGCAGCCTAGAACTTCTGGGCCGTGAAATCGACCACCACGTGCCATAGCGAGATGCCGCTGTTGTCCTCACACCAGGCGAGCGCGTCCGGAGGGGAATAGAACCGCCAGAGCCCGTTGCCCTGGTCCTCCCGGATCAGGTCGTCCGACCCAACATAGTTGTCGGCATCGAACCGGAGCCCGCGACCGCTCACCTTGCCGGTGCGGCTCACCAGGAAGCAGGCCGGGGGCGCGTTGATCTTGGTGCCGCCCCCCACGGCCATCGCGAACTGGTTCATCGCAAAGGTCCCTGAGCCCGGACCATCCGTCACATCCTCGTGGGGGTCGTCATTGAGGTGCTTGACGCGGAGCGCCAGGGAGATGGTGCGTGGGGCGATTCCGGCGCACGCCGCGATCTGGGACTTGGGGACGCTGCTGCCCGGCACGAAGTTCAGGGAGGCGCCGGCGTCCGAATCGGTCCACTTGGCGAAGACGCCGCAGACGCCGTCCCGGTAGCTCCCCTTCCCGTCGGGGATCAGGTCCGTCCCGGGGGCCAGGGTGATCTCGAGCGGCACCTGGGACGAGGAGGGGGGGGCCAGTTCGGGACCGGTCCCGCCCGGATCCGCCTGGTCAACGGTCGGACCTTCGGTACAGGCCAGGACGGCCACGGTGAAACCGGCGCAAACGATGGACAACAGGGTGCGGGCCATGAAACCTCCGGTGCCGAGTTTGGGATACTTCAGTTGAACGGCCGGGCCGAGCGGATTTGCGCGCCCGCTCCCAGGAGGCCCGGCAGGGCACCACGCGAAAACGCCCGGGAGGTTCCCGGGCGTCGTCGTTTCCCACGACCCACGACTAGAACGCTTCCACTTCCTCCACCACGGCCGGCGGCTGCGGCTCGGCCTCGGCGCCCGGCTCGGCCGGCGGCGGCGGCTCGAAGCCGGCCGGCGGCAGGATCTCCAGGTCGACGTACCGGTAGTGGCCGGTGCCCGCCGGGATCAGGTGCCCGATGATGATGTTCTCCTTGAGGCCCCGGAGGTCGTCCTTGGCCCCGCGGATCGCGGCATCGGTGAGCACCCGGGTGGTCTCCTGGAACGACGCCGCCGAAATGAACGACTGCGTCGTGAGGCTCGCCTTGGTGATGCCGAGCAGCACCGGCTCCGCGGTGGCGGGCTTGAGCTTCCGGCGGATGACCCGGTCGTTCTCCTCGCGGAAGGTCAGCTTGTCCACCGACTCCGCCTCGAGGAAGGACGTCTCGCCCGGATCGGCCACCCGGACCTTCTGGAGCATCTGGCGCACGATCACGCCGATGTGCTTGTCGGCGATCCGCACGCCCTGAAGGCGGTACACCTCCTGCACCTCGTTGAGGAGATACTCCTGCACCGCGCGCGGGCCCTTGATCCGGAGGATGTCGTGCGGGTTGACCGGCCCCTCGGTGAGGCGGTCGCCCGCCCGCACCTTGTCGCCCTCGTGCACCCGGAGGTGCTTCCCGGCCGGCACCTCGTACAGCTGGGCCACCTCGGCCTGGAGGATCTCGCCGCTCGCGCCGGTCGGGTAGACGAAGATCTCGCGCTTGCCGCGCTTGATCTCGCCGAACTTCACCACGCCGTCCACCTCGGAGATGGTGGCGGGGTCCTTCGGCCGCCGGGCCTCGAACAGCTCGGCCACGCGGGGGAGACCGCCGGTGATGTCGCGGGTCTTGTAGGCCGTCCGCGGCATCTTGGTGATGGTCACGCCCTTCGACACCGGCACCGCCGGCGAGAGGAAGACCGTCTTGTCCTTGGTCTCCTTCTTCGGCTTCCCGGGCCAGGCCTCGGCCATGGGGGCCTCTTCGGCGTAGAACTTGGTCGACCAGGGGTTGGCCTCGTCGGGGATGTTCATCGCCCGGCTGACCTGGTCCGACGGGGAGCCGAGGATGATCCGCGACCCTTCGGCGAGGATGTACTCCTGCGGGTCCTTCCGGTTGGCGTAGACCAGCACCGAGGGATGCAGCTCCCGGTCCGGGTCGGCGGTGACCACCAGCGACCGCTGGCCGGTGCCCTCGTCCAGCTCCTCCTTGAGGGTCACGCCCGGGACCAGGTCCTTCCAGCGGAGGTCGCCCTGGATCTTGATGATGCTCGGGTCGTTGTACGGGTCCCAGGTGTAGAGCACCGTGGCGCGCCGCTCGCTGTCGCCCTTGCTGACGGCCTCCCCCTCCTTGACGTGGAGGAGGGCGCCGGCCGGGACGGGATACCGCCCCAGGACCCGCTTGGCGTCCTTCGGGTCCACCACCAGGATCGCCTGCTTGTGCTCTTCGTCGGCCGACTCGTCCTCGCGGCTGGTCACCACCCGCACGTTGCTGGTGGACCCGTCCTCGTACTCCACCGGGAGGTCGGCCCAGTCGAGGTCGTCGCTGTAGCGCACCACGCCCTCGGTGCGGGCCCGGCGCTCCGCCTCTTCGGCGATGCGCGACGCGGTGCCGCCGATGTGGAAGGTCCGGAGGGTGAGCTGGGTGCCCGGCTCGCCGATCGACTGGGCGGCCAGGATCCCGACCGCCTCGCCCATGTCCACCAGGTCCATGGTGGCCATGTTCCGGCCGTAGCACATCCGGCAGACCCCGCGCTTCGACTCGCAGGTCAGCACCGACCGGATCTTGACCTTCTCGATCCCGGCCTCGTCGATGGCGTCGGCCGCTTCCTCGTCGATCACCTGGCCAGCCTGTACCAGCAGCCTCGGGTCGCCGTGCTCGTCGAGCGCGTGCGGGTCGAAGACGTCCTCGCCCGCCACGGTCCCGGTGATCCGCTCCTTGAGCGGCTCGATGACGTCCTCGCCCTCCTTCAGGGCGGTCATCTCGAGGCCCAGGATGGTGCCGCAGTCCTCCTCGGTGATGGTGACGTCCTGCGCCACGTCCACCAGGCGGCGGGTCAGGTAGCCGGCGTCGGCGGTCTTGAGCGCCGTGTCGGCCAGGCCCTTCCGGGCGCCGTGGGTCGAGATGAAGTACTCGAGCACGGTGAGCCCCTCGCGGAAGTTCGACTTGATCGGGCTCTCGATGATCTCGCCGATGCCGCCGGTGAGCTTCTTCTGCGGCTTGGCCATCAGGCCGCGCATGCCGGCCAGCTGCCGGATCTGGTCGCGGCTGCCGCGGGACCCGGAGTCGAACATCATGAA
>DASWBQ010000187.1:0-6720 GCA_036390535.1 Gemmatimonadales bacterium
TTCCAAAGAGATAAGAAGCCGCACCCGGATGGGGTCGGCGAGGGCGGTCAGGTGATCGAGGAGTGGTATGGTTGTCATCCGGTCAGCCGGATAATAGGATGGTAAAACATGGAGCGCAAGCGCTCTGGGCGGGACAAGGCGGGAGAAAGCGGGAGAGAGCGGGAGAAAGGGGAAGGACCGGGTGGGGGAGGGCTGGTCACCCCGAGCGGCGCGAGGGGGACGGACCTGGTTCCGGCGCCTTCGCTTCGCTGGCTGACCTACCCTCCCGCCCTCTCCCGCCCTCTCCCGTCTATTTTGTGGCATCCCCAACTCAGGACGGGAACCGTGGTGAAGGAATTCAAGGAATTCATCATGCGGGGCAACGTGCTCGACCTCGCCGTCGGCGTGATCATCGGCGGTGCGTTCGGCACGATCGTGACCTCGCTGGTCAATGACGTGATCATGCCGCCGATCGGCCTGCTGCTCGGCTCGGTCGATTTCAAGGACCTCTTCGTGGTCCTCAAGCAAGGCGCCACCGCCGGCCCGTATGTGAGCGTGGCGGCCGCGAAGGAAGCCGGGGCGGTGACGCTCAACTACGGCACCTTCATCAACACCATCATCTCCTTCCTGATCGTCGGGTTCTCGATTTTCCTGGTGATCAAGACCGCCAACAAGATGCGCGCACCGGCGCCGGCTCCCGCGCCCCCGGCGACCAAGGACTGCCCGTACTGCCGTTCCGCGATCGCCATCGCGGCGACCCGCTGCCCCCACTGCACCTCCGAACTCAAGGTCTGATCGTCATGCGTCGTCTGCTCTTCTCGCTGACAGCCGTTGCCGCCCTTCCGGTCGTCCCGCTGGTGGCCCAGGACAAGCCGAAGGAGAAGCCCGTCAAGGTGGTGGCCGACCTCGGCTACGTGAGCGCCAGCGGCAACTCGGAGTTCTCGACCCTGAACCTGGGGGAGAAGCTCACCTGGAAGCCCGAGGGCTCGAAGCTCTCGCTCGACCAGTACGCCAAGTACGTCTACGGCAAGACCGACGGGGAGGAGAGCGCCAACCAGCTGGGCGCCGGCGGCCGGGCGAACTACGCCATCACGTCCCGGCTGGCCGCCTTCGCCGGGCTCGATTTCGACAAGGACCGGTTCGCCGGCATCGACCAGCGGTTCAGCGAGCCGATCGGCCTGAGCTGGCTGGCGCTCGACGCCCCGAAGAACAAGTTCACGCTCGAGGGCGGCGCCAACTTCGTCCAGGTGACCTACACCGAGCTGCAGGCCAACGGCGAGTTCGACGAGCAGTACACCAGCGCCCGGGCGGCCGGCACCTACAAGTACCTGTTCTCGGAGAAGGGCTACTTCCAGCTGTTCGGCGAGTACCTCCCGGCGCTCCAGGAGGGGATCGGCTACCGGGCCAACACCGAGGCCGCCGTCGTCGCGCCGCTGGCGGGTATCGTGGCGCTCAAGATTTCCTACCTGATGCGGTACAACAGCCAGCCACCGGCCGGGTTCGAGACGACCGACCGGACCTTCACAACCGGCATCCAGATCACCCCCTGAGGCCGCGGTGACGGACGGGTTTGCAGCGCTGATCGCCGAGGGGTACGGCTTCGCCGGCCCCTCGCTCGTCCTCGGGGCCCCGCTTCAGGACGGGAAGCCGGCGGCGCCGACGCCGGTGCGGGTCCCGCTCGCCATGATGAACCGTCACGGCCTGGTGGCGGGCGCCACCGGGACGGGCAAGACGCGGACCCTGCAGCTGCTCGCCGACCAGCTGTCGGCGGCCGGGGTGCCGGTGTTCTGCGCCGACATCAAGGGCGACCTGAGCGGGCTCGCCCGCGCCGGCGCCCACCACCCGAAGGCGGAGGCCCGGGCCCATGCGGCCGGGATCGTCTTCACGCCGGCCGCCAACCCGGTCGAGTTCCTCAGCCTGACCGGCGCGACGGGCCAGCAGCTCCGCGCCACCGTCTCGTCGTTCGGCCCGCTGCTGCTGGCCCGGGTGCTCGGCCTCAACGACACCCAGCAGAGCGTCCTGTCGCTGGTCTTCAAGTACTGCGACGACAAGGGGCTGCTGCTGCTCGACCTGCCGGACCTGCGGGCGGTCCTGACCTGGCTCACGGGCGACGGGGCCGCCGACCTCCGGGAGTACGGCGGAATCTCGAAACAGACCGCGGGGGTGCTGCTCCGGAAGCTGGTCGAACTGGAACAGCAGGGCGCGGACCGGTTCTTCGGCGAGCCGGAGTTCGAGGTCGAGGACCTGCTCCGGACCGACGCCAACGGCCGCGGGGTGGTGAGCATCCTCGAGCTGGCCGACGTCCATGACAAGCCGGCGCTGTTCAGCACCTTCATGATGTGGCTGCTGGCATCGCTCTGGCGGGAACTCCCGGAAATCGGCGACGTCGAACGGCCGAAGCTGGTCTTCTTCTTCGACGAGGCCCACGTGCTGTTCGACGGGGCGAGCAAGGCGTTCCGGGACCAGATCGAGCAGGTGGTGCGGCTGATCCGCTCCAAGGGAGTGGGGGTCTTCTTCGTGACCCAGACGCCCAAGGACGTGCCGGCCGACGTCCTGGCCCAGCTGGGCAACCGGATCCAGCACGCCCTCCGTGCCTTCACCCCCGACGACGAGAAGGCGCTCAACGCGACGGCACGCACCTTCCCGAAATCGAAGCACTACGACATCCCGGCCACCCTGACATCGCTCGGCACCGGCGAAGCGCTGATCACAGTGCTGTCGCCGCGGGGCACGCCGACCCCGGTGGCCGCCACGCTGCTGGTGCCGCCCACCAGCCAGATGACGCCGATCGCGCCGGAGGAGCTGGAGGGGGCGATCCGCAACTCGCCGCTCCATGCCCGCTATGCCCAGGCGATGGACCGGGAGTCGGCGTATGAGATGCTGCGGGAGAGAGCGGGAGAGAGCGGGAGAAGGCGGGAGAAAGCGGGAGAGAACTGGAGAAAGCGGGAGAGCCGGGTGTCCTCGATACGGCCGCCAAGGTGCTCAACTCGCGGACGGGACAGACCCTGGTGCGCGAGATCACCCGCGGGCTGATGGGTGTCCTGGGCTTGAGGAAACGCCGGTAGGCCGGAAGGAGGTCCCATGACCAGCGAGCATCTCACCCGCCGACAGCTGCTCGAAGCCGGCGCCGCCGCGGTCGGCGTCGGCGCGCTGACCGCCACCCTCCCCCGCGGCCTGCAGGCGATGGCCGCTCCCGCGCCGGATCCGCTCGCCGCGCCGCCGATCGAGACGGTGCGGATCGGGTTCGTCGGCGTCGGCGGCATGGGGACCGTGCACGTCGAAAACCTGGTCCGGATACCCGGGTGCCGGATCACCGCGGTCTGCGACATCGTCGAGGCCCACGCCCGGCGGGCGGCGAAGCTCATCACCGACGCGGGGCACCCGGCGCCGACGCTCTACACCCGCGGTCCCACCGACTTCGTCAGGCTCTGCGAGACCGAGGAGCTCGACCTGGTCTACACCGCGACCCCATGGGAGTGGCACGTCCCGGTGCTGGTCGCCGCGATGCGGAACGGCAAGCACGCTGCCACCGAGGTGCCGGCGGCGATGACGCTGGACGAGTGCTGGCAGATGGTGGAAGAGGCGGAGCGGCACCAGAAGCACTGCGTGATGATGGAGAACTGCAACTACGACCGCCCGGAGCTGCTGGCGCTGCACCTGGTGCGGAAGGGGTTGCTGGGCGAGGTGCTGCACGCCGAGTGCGGCTACCTGCACGACCTCCGGGAAGTGAAGTTCAGCCGCGAGGGCGAGGGACTCTGGCGGCGGGCCCACAGCATCCGGCGGAACGCCAACCTCTACCCGACCCACGGGCTCGGCCCGGTGGCCAACTGCCTCGACATCAACCGGGGCGACACCTTCGCCTACCTGGTCTCGATGAGCGGGCCGTCCCGGGGGCTGCAGGAGTACGCCGCCGCCCACTTCCCGGCCGACGCGCCGGAGCGGCGCGAGCAGTACGCCCTGGGCGACGTCAACGTGAGCCTGATCCGGACCGTCAACGGCAAGACCATCTACGTCAGCCACGACACCAACCTGCCGCGGCCGTACAGCCGGATCCACCTGGTGCAAGGCACCAGGGGGATCGTCCAGGGGTACCCAAACCGTGTGTACATCGAGGGCCGGAGCGCGTCCCATGGCAGGTGGGAGGAGCTGGCCAGCTACTATCCCGAGTTCGACCACCCGCTCTGGCGCTTCGACGCGGCCCGGCAGGCCACGACCGGGCACGGGGGGATGGACTTCCTCGAGGACTGGCGGCTGATCAAGTGCCTCCGCGAGGGACTCCCGACCGACTTCAACGTGTACGACGCCGCCCTCCTCTCCTCGGTCACCCCGCTGAGCGAGACGTCGGTGGCGGAACGCAGCCGCCCCGTGGACTTCCCGGATTTCAGCCGGGGCCGGTGGAAGACGCAGGCACCCTGGGGGATTGTCGAGGCATGATGCGCCGGACGGTACTTTCGCTGATCACGCTCTCGCTCGCGGCCACGCCGCTGGCGGCGCAGGACTTCAAGAAGTTCGAGTTCATGGTAGGGTGCTGGGAAGGGATCACCGGCAAGGACCAGGTGGTCCAGGAGTGCTGGACCCCGCTGGCCGACAACATGATGCTCGGCATGGCCCGGTACCTCACCAAGCGGAAGGCCACGTCCTACGAGTTCACCGCGGTGGAGAAGGGCGACAGCGGGGTGACCTGGGTGTCGATGCCGAAGGGACAGGCGCCCGACACCTTCCACGTGTCGCGGCTCCAGGACGAGATCATGTCGGTGTCGCGCGAGGGGGAGGAGTTTCCCGGGACGATCATGTACCGCCGCACCTCCGACGGCCAGCTGATCGTGCGGCTGGAGCCGCCGCCCGGGATCCAGCAGCAGAGCGTCGAGATCCGGATGACCCGGATCAAGCTGCCGGCGGCGGCCGAGGACCGACGATAGGGCGGGCGGACGGGCAGACGGGCGGACGGGCAGTTCCCTGATGTTGCGCCTCGTCCTGGCCGTCGCCGCCGTTCCTGCCGACACCGGCAGCGCCGGTGAATACCGCGGCGTCGACGGGAACCTGCGGGTCGCGATCCCCAGGATCGAGGCCTCGATCACGGTCGACGGCCGGCTGGACGAACCGGTGTGGCGCCAGGCGGCGCGCCTCACCGGCTTTTCGCAGTACGCGCCGGTGGACGGGCGGCCCGCCGAGCAGGCGACCGAAGTGCTGGTCTGGTACGCGCCGGACGCGATCCACTTCGGGGTCCGGGCCGAGGCGCGGCCGGGCAGCGTCAAGGCGACGCTGGCGGACCGGGACAAGCTCGGCGACGAGGACCTGGTCGAGTTCTTCCTCGGCACCTACCACGACGGGCGGCAGGCGCTGGTGTTCGGGGTGAACCCGCTCGGGGTGCAGCGGGACGGGGCGCTCGCGGAGGGCGGCAGCGGCAGCGGGGGGAACAGCCGGGAGAACACCGACCTCAGCCCGGACTACGTCTTCCAGTCGAAGGGACGCCTCACGGACGGAGGCTACGAGATCGAGGTGCGGATCCCGTTCAAGTCGATCCGCTACCAGTCGCTCGACCCGCAGACGTGGGGGCTCAGCATCGTCCGCCGGTTCGGCGGCACCGGGATCGAGGACTCGTGGACGCCGGCCCGGCGGGGCAGCCCGTCCTTCCTCGGGCAGGGCGGCACCCTGGAGGGACTGACCGGCCTGCGACGCGGGCTGGTGATGGACGTCAACCCGTTCGTGGTGGGCTTCGCCGAGGGAAGCGACGGGTCCGACGGGTGGGCCTACCACCGGAGCGCGGAAGTCGGCGCCAACGTCCGCTGGGGCGTGACCCCCAACCTGACCCTCAACGGGACGGTGAACCCGGACTTCTCGCAGGTGGAGTCCGACGCGAGCCAGGTGGTGACCGACCCGCGGCAGGCCCTCTTCTTCCCGGAGAAGCGGCCGTTCTTCCTCGAGGGCATCGAGCAGTTCGCCACCCCCAACACCCTGATCTATACCCGGCGGATCGTGGCGCCGGTCGGGGCGGCCAAGCTGACGGGCAAGGTCTCGGGGACCAACGTCGCCTCGATCCTCGCGTTCGACGACCCGATCACGTCGGTCGACGGCAGCGGGAACCCGTTCTTCGCCGTGGCGCGGGTCCAGCGGGACCTGGGGGAGCGGTCGCGGCTCGGGCTGGTCTACACCGGGCGGTTCGACGGCGAGTATACCAACCAGGTCGGGGGCGCCGACGCCCGCCTCGTCAGCGGGGCCTGGACGCTGACGGCACAGGGGGCGGGAAGCGTGACCCACCGGAACGGCGAGACGACGGTCGCGCCGCTCTGGGACGTCGGGGTGATCCGGAGCGGCCGCCACCTCGGCTTCCGCTCGACCTTCAAGGGGGTCAGCGACGAGTTCGTGGCCGGCGCCGGCTTCATCCGGCGCCGGGGAATCACCCAGCTCCTGTTCACGCCGTCGTACACCTTCTACGGAAGCCAGGACGCGTTCCTCCAGCGCACCACCCTGTCGACCACCCTGCTCGGCACCTGGCACTACCGGGACTTCGTCGAGGGGCGCGGGTTGTCCGACCAGCAGCTCTTCCCGGTCGTGGATGTCGCGCTCAAGGGCGGCTGGAACCTGAACGCCACCCTCTATATCGAGCAGTTCGGCTACGATCCGGCCCTCTACACCAGCTACGCGATCGAGCGGACGGCGAACGGAGTGCCGGTGGACACGGTGGCCTTCGGGCCGGGGGAGCCGATCAACAACCTGATCCCGAGCATTACCCTCGAGACC
>DASWBQ010000188.1:0-27589 GCA_036390535.1 Gemmatimonadales bacterium
CGCCTGGTACGACCGCGACGGCGGCGCGACGACACAGCGCGACGTCGTGGCGATGATCGCGCGGGCGGCGCCGGGCGCGGCCTGCGGGGGAAATGCCCGGTAGGCTCCGGCCGTCGACGAGGATGGCGCGGACGGCGGCGAGGCCGCTCCGGGCTCATCGAATGAGGAGGTTGACTCCGCTCACGGACTGGCCCTCGAGCAGCTGCTTGATGGTGAAGCGCAGAGGGTCGACCCGCTGGCCGAGGCGGGCAAGCAGGGCCGGATCAACGGTCACCTCCCACTCCCCTGGCGGGAGACCCAGCACGTAGAACGACCCGTCGGTGAAGGTGGTCGCCTCTCGCCGGCGCCCGGTCCGCTGTTCCAGCAGCAGCACGCCGGCCCCGGCCAGGGGTCGGGTGCCTGCGCTGGCCTGCCGCAGGACGAACCCCTCGACCATCCCTCCGGCCACCAGGGGGAAATTCAGGTTGACGAACCGGTTCGGCGAGGACGTCACCGCGACCGCGCTGTAGGCGGGGATCCAGAACGGAGACGGAATCGTGGTGGTGTCCACCGACGCCACCAGCCGTTCGTACGCGGGAAGCTGCCAGATCCGGTAGGCTCCGGACGAGTCGGTGCGCTCCGAGTAGATGCCTACCCTGATCCGGACGTCCGGGACGACGAATTCCCCCTCGTCGAAGGCCCCGTTGGCGTTGAGGTCGAGGAAGACTCTCCCCGAGACCCCGCCGAGCTGGAGGGAGGGACCGGCGGATGCCTCAAGGGTGCCCGTCCCGCGGTCGTAGAGGAGGGAGCCCTGGACCTGCTGCGTGAGCCTGGCCGGCCCGGAAGCGGGCGCCTCCGCGGTCGTGTAGGCACGCAGGGTCCGAAGGTCGGCCGTGAAGAGCGCCGAGACCGCGATCCGCTGGTCACGCTGCCAGGTCCCCCCCACCTCCGCGCGCAACCCGCTGGCGATTCGGGCACTGACGAAGAGATTGGCGGAGGCCACGCCTTCGGCTGCCTGGAACTCCACCCCGCTTCGGGTCGACAACAGGCTGGCCGCGCCTCCGGCCCGGACGAATGGGAGGGTGACCAGGTTCAGGCCGTACCGGGTGTCTTCGTTGATCCCCCCGCCCGTCGCCTCGGTCCGCGTCCACCGGACGAAGGGTATGAAGCGGGCGTTGCCGGGTTGCAGCGAGGCAGCGATGCGGCCGGAGGTCCGCCGGTCCTGCAGGGACTCGGTCCAGTCGAGGTTGGCATCGAACCCCAGCCAGTTGCGCAGCCTGCCCGGGATGGGCCAGGCCTGGGCGAAGATGGTATACTGGCTCCGGCGTCCGGACACCGTGAGGAGCGGCTCGACGACATCGGTGTCGTATCGGCTGGCCTCGGCCATCAACAGGTAGTTCACGGACGGCTCGATCCTGATGGCACCGCGCAGTACCGCGTCCCCGACGGCCTCGGCCTCGAGGCCGATCGCGTTGCTGAGCGAACCCAGCACGCCGGCGTACGGATGGATCAGGTCGGGCAGAGTATCACGCCAGAAACGGTCCCCGCCGGCGAAGACCGTCCAACGGGTGGACAACCCATAGCGGAGATCGACGTTGGCGGTCGCGTCACAGGCCTCCACCCGGCAGGCCCCGCCTGCGAGGCCGTACTCGAGCCGCTTCGGGCGGATCACATCGGTGCTGACGCGGTAGGTCTGGTTGAACTGCCGCACCTCGCCGTAGGGGCCGTAGGCGATGAAGTCGACCGGGTTCTCTCCATACTGGATCGGCACGTCGATCGAGAACTGACCCAGCGCATTAACCGAATCGAACGCGATCAGCCGCCCCCCACGGTAGATCTCGAGTTGCCACCCGGGTCCCAGAGTCCCGGTGAAGGGCAGCTGCCCGATGTACTCGGGACGGCGGAACGGCGCATTGCCGAGGGAAATCCCCCTGAGGGAGCGGGTCCGGGTCCCCGAGGCGAAGCCGTCTCCCAGGCGAAGCTGCGAGAGCCACCGGTTCCCCGGCCAGACCCGCAGCCAGGAGATGTCGGTCCGGACCTTGCCCTGGTCCACCGGGCCCTCGTTCTGCACCCTGCCGTCGAGCCCTCCGCCGAGGACGTTGAGCCCCACCCCCAAAGCGTAGGCGCCGCCGTTGGGGCCCGGGTCGGTGGGCACCAGGAGGCTGTAGTCGAGCACCGCGCCCTCCACCGGGCGCGGGTGTTCGCGGAGAGTGCCGTCCACCAACGTGGGGTCCTCCGCACGGGTGCGGGTCGCCGCGAGCAGTTCCCGCCGGAGGCGCCGGGCGACCGGGAGATCATCCGGGTTTTCGAGCGTGACCTCGAGATCCTCCCAACTGGTCTGCCACTGCCATCCCAAGGCGTCCTTGAACACCTGCTGGTTGAGATAGACCTCCCCTTCGGCGGTCAGCAGGTCGGCCTCGGTCAGGGCCCAATCGGAGCCATCGAGTGTGGCGCGACGGCGACGCGGCTCGATCGTGAATCGACGGTTACCCGGCTGGACAAGGGCGGTCAGCGTACTGTCTTTGGACCACTGGGTCCGCATTTCCGCGAGGTCGAAGACCTGCAGGACCGGGAGCAGCGCACTGTTGCCGGAGCGATGCGCCGGCACGGTCCGGGCCGCGTACCGGCCCAGCCGCAGTTCCAGCAGGACGGGCTCGATGGTCTGTGCGGCCCCAGCCGACGGTACAGTCGCGACGGCGAAGGCGAGGAGCAGCAGCCGGGCGGCCGATCTCATCGCAGCCGAACGGCGATCGAATCCCTCACGGTGGGGGCCTTGAGCAACTGGTCCGGAGGCAGGTCGTTCCGATCGGTGACGGCCTCGATCCGGAGGCGGTACTCGCCCGGCGGCAGCCCGCCGACGGGCAGCGAAAAGCGGGGATCCAGCTGATAGTAGACCCCCAGCGGGGCTTCGAAGCGTGCGACTTCCCTGCCACCCGCATTCAGCAGGGCTCCGCGAAGGTTGCCGATGTACGCGCCGTTCCCCTGACGACTCAGCCGGGTCCGGACTATCAGGGAATCGCCTTCGACGCCCGCCCGGAGGTCGGAGACAGCGATGCCCGTGGTAACCGCCCCCCGACGGTAGAGCAGGGCGATCACGGTTCGGATCTGGACATTCAAGCCGACGCTGATGGCCTGGCTCGTGTCCTGGCTGGCGAGGGGGACGGCCCCCGCCTGCGCGGTAATCGCCAGTCGGGCCCAGTACTCTCCGGCGGGCGTGCCAGCGGGCGGGGTGACCAGCAATCGCACCGTCTGCCGGCCCTGGGCCGGAATCACGGCACGGCGGGGGAAGGCCCGGATCCAGGCGACGGCAGACGGAAGCGACGGATCGGGCTGCTCGATGGTCCGAAGGGCGAGCTGGCCGGTGGAGTCGGTGACCGGGTAGCCGAAGAAGGCCTCGATGGTGACCTCGACCGGCTCCGTGCCGGTGTTGAGCAGCTGGAGCCAGCCGGTGCGGGTCTGCGGGTCGACCACCACAGCGTGGGGTGCGACGAGGATGCCCTGGGCTCCGGCGCTGCCGGCGAGCGCACCCGAAACGAGGGAGGCGAGGAGCACCGATCGGGCCAGCAGGGTCATAGGTTGAGCACAGTGACGGTGGCGAGGATGGTGTTCGCGTAGGCCCCAGGGGGAACCGTCGCCCCGGGGGTTACCCGGCCACCGAGCCGAAGGACGGCCTGGTTGCCGGTGGTGAACTTGAAGACCTTGGTCGCCCCCGGGTTGAAGTAGTCCGGGGCGCCGCCGGTGATGGTCTCGAGGAGGAAGGCGTCGCCAGACTGAAAGGCCACGGGAATGGTGGCACTGGAGGCACCGGTCAGCCGGTTGGGCAGGGTCAGGCGGATCTGCACCTGCATGCCCGGTCGCCCCGTGAGGGTGAACTGCCCGCTGCGAGTCGCATCACTCGGGCCGACGACGGTGGTGACACCCAACGGAACCGTGCCGAAAGAGAGGTCACGGACGCTGAGCAGGGAGACCTGGGCGCGCACCGGGGAGGCCGTGCAGACCACCAGGCCGAGAGCGAAAGAAAGGCCTCGCATGAAGGATGGGAAAAACTCGCGGGGCCCCGGCGGGAGCGCAACTGCTCCCGCCGGGGCCCCGCCAGCTGCGGCTGGGTGACTCAGTAGCCGTTGTAGGCGACCTCGATGGTCACGGTGCCCTGATAAAGCCCCGGCGTCTGGCCCGCCGCGGGCGAGACGGTACCGCCGAGGAAGAGGTACATGAACCCCGCACCACTGAGGGCCTGGTTGGCCACATTCAGCCCGACCGAGGGGCTGAACGAGGTGCCGGTCCCGGCGTCGTTGGTGCCGTTCCACACGCCGGTGTAGCTGATCGGGATGGCTGGCCCGGCCCCGGTCAGGGTCGCGGGCAGGGCCGTGAAGGAGACATTGATGGCCTGGTTGGCCTGGCCCTCGATCGTGAACTTGCCGGCGCCCCCGGCGCTCGGTGTGATCGTCTTGTTGACCCCCGCCACGACCAGGCCGAAGTCGAGGTCGCCGCCGGCGCTGACGGTCAGCGCCTTGAGGACGTTGGCCTTGGCCAGGATGCTCCCGGTCGCAGTCTGCGCGGTCGCTGAGGACACGACCGCGCCGAGTATCACGCAGGTCAGGACCGAGGCCTTCATGAGTCGAGACATCTCTACACTCCCCCTGGAAAAAGATTGTCGAATGTGTCCAGCTGTCGTGCCGCGCTCAGCCGCCGAGCGGTGGTCACGGTTGGGCGGGGACCAGAGCAACCGGCGTGCCAGCGGAGGCTGTCAAGTGAAAACTATTTTTTCAACATACTGTTGGTAATTCTTCATAACATCTTTATGTACAGTGTGTTATACAATATCAACAATCGTCAATTTTCATGACGTCAGCCCGTGTGGCGCGGGCACTTCATCGAGATTAGCTGGGAAGCGGGTCCTGCATCGGGACCGGTCGCAAGGGCACTCAGCACCCGGGAGGGCGCACGATGCGATGCCTGGTGACTCTGATGGCGTTGCTGCCGCTGCCAGGCTTGGCGGCGGCCCAGGCATCGGGCTCGCTTCAGGCGCAGGTCCGGGTGATTGACGCGTCTCCGAGCCAGGTCGCTCTGTCCGCCGCGCGGTCGCGCGCCCGGACCCTCTCGACGGTTCGGGCGGTGCCCGTCGGCATCGCGATCCTCGCCGAGCGTCCGCCTGTGGCCGCCGCGGGTGAGGCGCGCCCGGCCTCACGGATCATCGAGATCAGCTTTCTTCGGAACTAGACCTGCCGCTCCTCCCGGCCTTCCCGCGCCGGGTGGGGCAGGTGGGTGACCAGGAGGCGGGCGCCGGCCGGAGGGGTCGTCCTTCCGTCCTTCCTCCTTTCCGCCCTTCTTTCCGCCATGCATCCGCGGCGCGACCACAACCTTCCCCCCGATCCGGCCGCCTACCTGGCGGCGCCGCATCCGCGGGGGCGGATCATCGTCATCGCGCCGACGCGTGCCGCCTGCGAGACCATCGAGCTGGCGCTCGGCACCAACGTGGACACGGTGCTGGAGCGCGAACACGGCAGCGAGCTTCGTGACTGGGCCCGCCGCGGCATCGGGTTCGGGATCGTGGCCGGTACCGGTACCGGCAAGACGCTCGGGATCCGGCCGATCGCGGAGGCGATCCTCGAGGAGCCGCTCCGCTTCGGGGTCGTGAACCGCGAGCGCGAGGCCACGCCCGAGACCCCCTCATGGAACGTGGTGGTCGTCACCACCGGCATCGCTCGCCACTGGTTCCAGGGCGACCTCATCACCCGGCACGACACCCTGGTGGTGGACGAGATCCACCAGACTTCCGCCGAACTGGAGCTGTGCCTCGCCCTGGGCAAGCGGGTGGGCTGCCGCTTCATCTGGCTGAGCGCCACGGTGGACCCTGCCTTCTACGCGCGCTACCTGCTGAGCGGGGAGGTGCTGGTCACCAGCGCGTTCGACCCGGCGCTGCGGGCCCGCGTCGACGTGATCCGGAAGGACGTCGCCGAGTTCCTCGACGACCGTCAGGTCCGCCACATCATCAAGCAGCGTCGCGGCGTGGCCGTCTTCGTACCGACCCGCGCCGAGGTCGAGAAACTGGCCGCCGAACTGGGCGCCCGCTGGCCGCGGCTGGCGTCGGCGTTCTACCACGGCGGCGAGCCGATCCGGGTGATCCGGCCGTTCCTCGAGGGGCAGGTCGAGAAGCCGTTCCTCCTGGCGATGACGGCGGCGGGGCAGAGCGCCCTCAATCTCCCGGGGCTCGACACGGTGGTGATCTATGACGCCCGCTACGGCAACGTGGTGGACCGCGGCCGGAACGTGCTCCACCGGATGTATCTGGGGGGCAACGAGATCCTCCAGATGGCCGGGCGGGTGCACGGTCGTGTCGCCAACGGCGAGGTGACGATCCTCTCCGACCGCGAACTCGATTTCGGCTCACTCCGTCCCGGTCCGCCGGAATTCCAGCTGGCGGGTGACGCCGAGCGGGTGGCGCTCACCTGCGCGGCGATCGGGGTGGACGCCTCCGATCTGGAGCTGCCGGTGCCGCTCGACCGGCGTGCCTACCGGGACGCGCTGCGGACCCTGACCGAACGGCACCTGGTCGAGAATGGCCGGCTCACCCCGTACGGACGCGAGGTCGACGCACTGCCGGTGGAGCGCCCGTGGGGCGAGATCCTGGTCCATGCCGATCCCGACCTGGTGCCGCTCGCGGCCGTGGCCGCGAACCTCGAGTCCCTGCACCGGATGACGCGCGAGGAGCGGGAGCTGCACGGGGTCCTGGTCAGCGGCAGCGATCATCTCACGGCCTACAACCTCTACGCCGAGGCGGTAAACCAGCACGGGCACATCGGAGAGGTCTATGGCCTGTCGCGGCACCTCTTCGAGGAGGGGGTCACCGAGTGGTGCGAGCGGCGGGGGGTGCTGCTCAAGGCCATCGAGGACGCCGCGCTGGGCGTGGCCTCGGTGTATCGCGCGCTCGAGCTGGCGTTGCCGCGCACCCTGCCCTATGCCGGGAAGGAACTGCGCCACCGCTGGGCCGACCTGATCGCGCGGATCATGCCGTTCGACCTGGTCATGGACGAGCAGACGGCCGATGGCCGGCCGGCCCGGGTATCGAAGTCGTCGGTGGCCGGTTCCTGGGGGGCGGTGGCCGGGAATCTCCGCTATTTCGCTGACCGGTTCGGGACGCCGCGGGCGTCGATCGAGGGGACGACCCTCAGCTATGACCTGGTCCGGCGCCACGCTTCCTGGGGCGAGCCGTCCCTGCAGCTGTCAGGGACGGGAAAACGGCAGGGGCTGGTGGTGCTCCGGCGGCTCCGATACTTCGGGTTCGAGCTGGAGACCGAGGTGGAGCCGCTCGAGGGGACGATCCCCCTCGACCTGCGGCCCGCGGCGCGGGAGGTGCTGGTGACCGCGCTGATGGAAGGCACCACCCGTCACCCGCAGGGAGGTGCCGTGGCCCGGGCGGTGGGGACGCTCAGGGAATGGTGGCGCCGATCGGGCGGGACGCTCCAGGCCGCCTCCGATCAGGCGCTGCGGGAGCACCTCGCCATTCAGGTCGGCGACGTGGAGAGCTGGTCAGGGTTCCTGGCGACCCCCCTGGCCATCGACCCGATGCGCCTGGTGCCGCCCGCGGTGCGGGCCGCTCTCGACGCGCTCCCCGCCATGGTCCGGTTGCGTGGCGACGCGGTGCCGATCGCCTATGAGGAGGAACGGGGCCAGGGCATCGCGCGCGTCTGGCTTCGCGAGGGCCAGGCGTGGCGGGTCACCGACGAGGAACTGCCCTCGCTCGACCGGCCGCTCCGTTTCGGAGTGGCCCGGGAGGATGACCGGGTTCTGGGGGCAACCCTGACCGAACTGCGTGAACGGCTGGCGGCGGCGCCCCGGCCGGAGCGGCGCCCCGACCGCGAGCGACGGGGTGCTCGCGGTGGGCGCCGTCCCGGGCCGCGGCGCCGTCGCTGACCGCGGCGCCTCGCGACCGGGGACCGCCGGCAGTAGACTCTGCTCACTCTCCCAGTCTCAGGCCCCCATGCCCCTGACTCCGCTCGGCTGGTTCGGCAGCATCCTGCTGTTCGGGGTGCCCTCCCTGATCTTCACCTTCTTCCTGTTCATCGTGATGCCATCGGCGGTGGCGCGCGGGGCGACCCAGTTTGAGGGGTTCCACCTCGGCTTCATGACGCCGCTGGCGCTGATGCTGGCGGCGGCCTTCGCCGCCTACCGTCTGGAGGGACGACCGCTGACCTGGGCCGGAATCCGGGACCGGTTCCGCCTGGACCGGCCGGATCGCACCACCTGGCTCTGGACGGCGGTGCTGGTGGCCTGGCTGATCCTCTGGATGGAGATCTTCCCGTTCAACGGGATGCTCCGGGATGCCTTCGACTGGCTCCGTTTCTACCACCACCCGGCCGGCTACACCGCGTTCATGAACGGGCTGACCGACGGCGAGACCCGGATCCTCGGCCTGCCATTCTCATGGGGGCTGCTGCTGTACTACCTCTTCGGGCTCTTCGTCTTCAACATTCTGGGCGAGGAACTCTGGTGGCGCGGATACATCCTGCCCCGCCAGGAACTGGCGTTCGGGGCGCGCACCTGGCTCATCCACGGCACGCTCTGGGCCCTGTTTCATTTCTTCTACCACACCGACCTCGGCATTCTGGTCTCCTACCTGCCGACGACCCTTGGCATCGCCTACGTCTGCCAGCGGACCCGCAGCACCTGGCCGGGCATCGTGGGCCATATGGTCAGCAACTTGGGACTGCCGCTGTTCATGCTGAGCCGGCTGCTGGCCTGACGCTGACCCGCCGGCCCAGCACCTCGTGAGGTACTGCATGCGCCCCTTCGCTCCCCGCACCATCATCGAGCCCTTCAAGGTCCGGTCGGTCGAGCCGATCCGGTTCACGACCCCTGGCGCGCGCGCCGCCGCGCTCACCGAGGCCGGGTACAATCCGTTCCTGCTGCACGCGCGGGATGTGCTGGTGGACCTGCTCACCGACAGCGGCACCGGGGCGATGTCGTCCCGGCAATGGGCCGGGATGATCGCCAGCGACGAGTCCTACGCGGGGGCCGAGTCGTTCTACCGGTTCGAGGCCGCGGTCAAGGACATCACCGGCTTCCGGCACGTCATCCCGACGCACCAGGGAAGGGCCGCCGAGCACATCCTCTTCGCCAGCACGGTGCAGTCCGGCCACATGATCCCGAGCAACACCCACTTCGACACGACCCGTGCCAACATCGAGGCCTGCCGGGGCGAGGCGCGTGACCTGGTCATTCACGAAGGCCACGAGCCCAGGACGCTCCACCCGTTCAAGGGCAACATCGACCTCGGGGCGCTGCGGGCGACCATCGAGGAAGTCGGCCCAGCCAGGATCCCGATGGTGATGCTGACGGTCACCAATAACTCGGGCGGTGGCCAGCCGGTGAGCCTCGCCAACGTGCGGGCCACCTCCGACCTCGCGCACGAATACGGGATTCCGTTCATCCTCGACGCCTGCCGCTTCGCGGAGAACAGCTGGTTCATCCGGACCCGGGAGGCGGGACAGGAGGGCCGGGCGCCGATCGAGATCGCCCGGGAGATGTTCTCGTACGCGGACGGCTGCACCATGAGCGCCAAGAAGGACGGCATGGCGAACATCGGCGGGTTCCTGGCGCTCAATGACGATGCGCTGGCCGCCCGGTGCCGGAACCTGCTGATCCTGACCGAGGGCTTCCCCACCTATGGCGGCCTCGCCGGCTACGACCTCGAGGCGATCGCCCAGGGCCTTTACGAGGCGCTGGACCCGCACTACCTGGAGTACCGGATCCGGTCGATTGCCTACCTGGGCGAGAAGCTCACCGCCATCGGCATCCCGATCGTCCAGCCGACGGGCGGACATGCGGTCTATATCGACGCCCGCGAGGCGCTGCCTCACATCCCGCCGCTGCAGTACCCTGCCTGGTCACTCAACAACGCCTTCTACCTCGCCGGCGGCGTTCGTGGCGTCGAGATCGGGACGGTGATGTTCGGCAGGCATCCGGATGGCACCGAGACGCCCGCGGCGATGGACCTGGTGCGGCTGGCCTTTCCACGCCGGACCTATACCCAGAGCCACGTGGACTACCTGGCGGAAGTCATCTGTCACGTCTACGAGGAACGGGCCGAGCTCCGCGGGTACCGGATCGTGGGCCAGTCAGCGACGCTCCGGCACTTCACGGCACGGCTGGAGCCGCTGTGAGGGCGGAGGGGCGGAGAGGCGGAGGGCCGGGGCGCGTGAGCGCGGCGCTGGTGACGCTCCTGCTGGTCGCCGCTCCCGCCGCGGCGCATCCGGGCGTCGGGATTGTGATGGACCGGCAGGGGAATGTCTACTACACCGACCTCACCCAGGTGTGGCGCATCGGGACCGACGCCCGGAAGGCTGTCGTGGTGCGCAATGTCCACACCCACGAACTCTGGGTGGATCCGGACGGCACGCTCTATGGCGAGCACCTGTGGTACAACGGGGAGCGCGAGAACACCTGGGGGCACCGGGTCTGGCAGCGGACCCCGGACGGCCGCGTGACGGACGCGATCCCATCGAGTCCGGGGTTCCTGACCGACTACGGCTTTGCCCGGGACTCGACGGGCACGATGTACTTCGTGGAGCGCGGCGACAGCACCCTGTTCCGAAAGCGGCGTGGCGCCGGCCCGGTGACGACCTATGCCGTCTGCCGTGATTGCCGCCGGATCGGCTGGCAGTACGCTACGCCGGGGGCGTCCTCTACTTCATGGACGCGGGCAGCCTTCGTCGGGTCCTGCCGGACGGCCGGATCGGGACGGTGGCCCCGGGCCTCGCCCGGGTGAACCTGGTGCGTCCGGGTGTCGAGGAGAACCACATGACGATGAGTGGAGCGGTTACGGTCTTCTAGGCAGCGGCAGATCCTTCACCCGAGGCACGGCATGCGACTCCGCGCGGCAGGCGCCATTGTCTGGGTCTACTCGAGCACAGCTGTGCCTGAGCCGCCGCTCGCCGAACTGCGGAGGAAGTTCCCGATGGAGCGGCAGCTGTCCGAATGGCTGCCGTGGCAGGACAGCGAACGCGCCGCGTCCCCGGCCGCAGGGCGTTCGGGGCAGGTGCAGGCCCTGGTCCGACGGGGCGGGGAACTCAACACCCCGTACGGCATCCTCGGCGACGCGGATGCCGGTCCGGCGGCCCAGGTGGCGCGGGAGTTCTCCCGGGTCGAGCGGGCGGTGCGCGCGTTGCGGGGTCACTGACCATGGACGTGCATGCCCTTGTCGTCGGGGCGACGGGGCTGGTCGGGCGGGAGCTGACCCGGCAGCTCATGTCCGCCCCCGACGTGAGCGGCGTGACGGTGCTGTCCAGGCGTCCGCTCCCCGGGCGCGACAATTCTCCCCGTCTCACGGTGCATCTCGCGGACTTCAACCACCTCGAGGAGGATGCCGCGGTCGTACGAGGTGACTGGGTCTTCTGCGCCCTGGGTACGACGATCAAGAGCGCCGGGACTCGAGAGGCGTTCCGGCGCGTCGACTACGAATTGCCGCTCGCGGTGGCGCGGATCGCCGTTGCCAATGGCACGCGGCATTTCCTCCTGGTGAGTTCCACGGGCGCGAGTGCCAGGTCGCGGATCTTCTACAACCGGGTGAAGGGCGAGCTGGAGACTGCGCTGTTCGAACTTCCGTTCCGCTCGATCACCGTCGCCCGGCCGTCCTTCCTTCTGGGGGAGCGCCACGAATTCCGGCCGGGGGAAATCGTCGGCAAGACGCTGGGCCGGGTGCTGCCCCGGCGTTATCGCTCCGTGCCGGCCCGCAAGGTCGCCGCAGCGCTGGTTGCCGCGGCGCGCGGGGGACATCCCGGTGTCCGGATTCTCGAGAACGCGGATCTGCTCGCCACGGAGGAGCCGTGATGCGCGACTGCGTCCGGGTCTCTGCCGCCGCCGCCTTGGTGCTGGGCGCGACCGCGTGCGGGGCGAACCCGGGCCCCACGGGCGTCCCGCCGAACCGGGGCAACACCAACCTCGACCGCTTCATCCGGTCGGAGCTGCCTCAGGGCGAACTGCCCGGCTGCGTACAGGACCCAGCCAGCCCGGGGTTGATGTGGAGCGCCCCGCTCGGGCTCGGCCGGTACGTCCCGCTGCCTCGTACCTTCGTCACCGCCCCGCCGCTCGAAAGCGAGGTCGGAAAGGTGCTTGGCGGCAATTACACGACCGGTGTCCGCTGGCGGCCCGGCCTGGGGTTCCGCGGCGGCGGGCAGGTCTGGGTGACTTCCGATCTCTCCACCATGATCCGGTTCGGCCCGGAGGGCTACACCGACCTGGTCCTGGGTGGGGATTGGGCCCTGTCGGCGTCCCATGAATGCACCATGCCCATCGCCGGTGCGCCGGCCCGGGTCCTGAGGTTCGAGCTCAGGAGCGCCGCGAACCCGACTCAGCACGGTCTGACCGCTCACTGGCGCACCCGCTCCTGGCGCAGCGGGGTCCTCATCCTCAGTGATACGAGGGAGGGTGTCGAGGAGCTGGCCCTCTCCCTTCAGCTCATCACGCCATAGGGCGGGCGCTCGCGGAATCGCGCCCGAAGCCCGAACCGCCCAGCCACCACCGCACCGCGTCGCTGATGGTGCCGAACGCCTGGGCGCCGGACATCGAGGCGATCTCCGGCCAGCGACGGCCGACCTCCTCCGGGGCGAGCGGCGCGTCGGACCTGATCCCATCCCCGTGCACGAGCTCGGCCCGGGCCACTCTTCCGCCACCCGCCAGCACGATCTGCCCGCTGACATCGCACTGGGCGCTGGCCAGCCAGGTGACCACCGGCGCGACGTGCTCGGGGGTCAGCCGGGTCGCCACTTCGTCGGGGAAGACCCCGGCGCCGAGGCGGGTGACGGCGAGCGGCGCGACGGCATTGGCCAGCACGCCGTGCCGGGCGCCTTCCTCCTTGAGGGCGAGCATGAAACCCACCAGCCCGAGCTTGGCTGCTGCGTAGTTGGTCTGACCGAAGTTGCCGAAGAGCCCGCTGTGCGAGGTCGTGACCACGACGCGACCATACCCCTGGTCCTTCATCAGCGGCAAGGCCGCCTGCACGACCCAGGCGGTGCCGAGGAGGTGGACCCGGACCACCTCCTCGAAATCGGCCGGCGGCATCTTGATGAGGGTCCGGTCACGCAGGATCCCGGCGTTGGCGATGACGGCGTCGACCCGGCCAAAGGCCTCCCGGGCCGCGGCGATCACCCGCGCCGCGCCGTCGGCGGTGCCGACGTCGTCGGGGCTGGCGATCGCGCGGCCGCCACCGGCCCGGATGCTCGCGGCCAGTTCCTCGGCGGGGTTGGCCGAGGCCCCCTCGCCGGTGACCGACCCGCCCAGATCGTTGATGACCGCCGCGCCACCGCGCTCGGCGACGGCGAGGGCATAGGCGCGGCCCAGCCCCCGGGCCGCGCCGGTGATGACGACCACCCGTCCGTCGAAGCGGACCGCCGTCACGGTGCCCCCATCTCGGCCGCGTACGCCTTCCTCAGGTTCTCCTGGTATTGCTGGAACAGCCCGCGCATGGTGCGGTGCTCCTCCAGCACGGCCGCGCGGAACGGGGCGTCCGTCAGGAAATCGTAGAGCACGGCTGCCATCGTCTGCGCGGCCATCCGGAACCCGGCATGGCCGACGGAGCCGAGCGCGTCCTCCAGCATCTCGTGCGTGTGATAGGTGGCGCGGGAGCTGAAGATGCTGATTCCGACGCCGGGGATGTCGTGGGAGACGCCGCCGGTCTCCTCGTACCCGGCCGGCCGCTGCGCCTCCGGCGCGACGTTCGGGGCGCCAAGCCGCTTGGCGGTGGCGAACCAGGCCTCCTCCAGGGTGCCCAGCGTGACGCCGTCGCGGTACTCCCCGTAGCGATCGATCGTCACTTCGGTGCCGGTGGCCAGCGCCGCCCCGCGGGCCGCGTCGTCGATCATCCGCTGGACGTGGTCGAGGTAGACGCCGTCTGGGTACCGGATGTAGTAGTCGACCACGGCGCGCTCGGGGACCACGTTCGGGGCAACGCCGCCCTCGGGGATCACGCCCTGGATGCTCGCCTCGGGACGCAAGCTCGGCCGCAGGTGATCCACGGCGGTGTAGAACTGCACCGCGGCCGTGAGGGCGTTGCGGCCATTCCAGCTCGAGAGCTGGTGCGACGGGCGGCCCGTGAAGGTGTATTTCACCTCGTTGATGTTCAGGCAGCAGATGCCGAAACCCGCACGGGCGCGTGCCGTCTCCGTGGAGGAGTGGCTCCGGATGAGGATGTGGGCGCCCTGGAAGACGCCCTTGTCCCGCATGATCGACTTGGCCGGTGGCCCGACCTCTTCGGCCGGCGTGCCGAACAGCTTGATGGTGCCGGGCAACCGCCGGGCGGTCATTTCCTCGGCGAGGGCAACCGCCGCGGCAATGGCGATCGGGGTCTGGGCATTGTGCTGGTCGCCGTGGAAGGGGCCCGTGGTGCTCCGCAGCGCGTCGTACTCGCCGATCAGCCCGAGCGTGGGACCGGCCGCGCCCGCCGGCGACGTCCAGGTCGCCACGAACGCGGTGGAGAGCCCGGCCACCCCCGTGTCCACGGCAAAGCCCTGTCCCCTGAGGACCTTCACCAGCGTGTCCACTGAGCGGACCTCCTTCCAGCCGACTTCCGGGTGTCGGCCGATGTAGTCGCTCAGGTCCTGCATTCCCCCGTCCCAGAGCTGGCCCGCCCGCGCCAGCACCCGGTCTCGCGCGGCGTCCGCGCGTCTGGCCAGGCGGGCTCCCAGCTGCTCCGGGGCGAGCTTCGCCTGCAGCGCCTCGATCTGCTGGAGGACGTCGCCGGCGGCGGTGCGTTCGGTGGGGGTCGTCTGGGCGGCGGCGGTGCCGACCAGCACCGCCGCCGCCCAGACGACGGCGGAGAGGCGGAGAAGCGGAGGGGCGGAGAACATGGCGGGTCCTCTGGCGCTGTGGGAGTGACCGGGGCAGGATTCAGGGCCTCTCGATCTGGACAGCTCCATGATGCGGGCCCTGCGTATCACTTCCATCATCATCCTGCTGGCCGCAGGATGCAAATCTGTCGACAAACCGGTCCCGGTCGAGGACACCGAGGCCCGCATCGCCCGGGTGCTCACCGGACTGCGGGGCCCGGTGCAGGTCCAGGGGGCTCCACCCGCGACGATGGCGCTGGCCGATCGGATGGCCCGTCACCGGGTCCCCGGGGTGAGCGTCGCCGTCATCGACGGTGGCCGGATCGTCTGGGCGCGGGGCTTCGGGGTGAAGGAAGCGGGCAGCGCGGACTCGGTGACCGCGGAGACCCTCTTTCAGGCCGCCTCCATCAGCAAGCCGGTGGCGGCCACCGCGATGCTGCGGCTGGTGCAGGAGGGCAGGCTGTCGCTCGACGAGAACGTCAACACCTACCTGAAGAGCTGGCAGCTGCCGGACAACGCCTTCACGGCCGCAGAGAAGGTCACCCTCCGCCGTATCGCCAGCCACAGCGCCGGGCTCACCGTCCACGGATTCCCCGGGTACCACGCCGACTCGGCGGTACCGACGGTGGTGCAGGTCCTCGACGGCGCGCGTCCCGCCAACACGGCCCCGGTGCGGGCGGACACGGTGCCCGGCAGCCTCTTCCGCTACTCCGGCGGCGGCACCACGGTGATGCAGCTGGTGCTGATGGACGTGTCCGGGGAGTCCTTCGCGGAGCTGATGCGGCGGACGGTGCTGGAACCGGCGGGGATGAGCCGAAGCACCTACGAACAGCCGCTCCCGGAGCCCCGGGCCACCGAAGCCGCGCGCGGGCATCGGTCCGACGGGACGCTCCTGCCCGGCCGCTGGCATACCTATCCCGAACAGGCGGCGGCCGGACTCTGGACGACGCCGCGCGACCTGGCCACCTGGGCCCTCGCGATCGATGCGGCCCGGCGGGGCGAAGCGGGGGCGATCCTGTCGCAGGCCACGGCGGCGGAGATGCTGACCGTTCAGAAGGGCATGGCGGGGATCGGTCCCTTCATCGAGGGGACGGGCAACGCCCAGCACTTCGGGCACGGAGGTGCCAACGAGGGGTTCCGGGCCCAGGTGCTCTTCTTCCCCGCCACGGGGCAGGGCGCGGCCGTCATGTCGAACAGTGACAGCGGGGACAACCTGAACCAGGAACTGCTCTACGCCATCGGCGCGGAATACGGGTGGCCGGGCTACGGGCCGAAGACCGTGGCGGTCGTGGCGTTGGACAGCCTGGCGCTCGCCAGAGTCGCCGGCGACTATCTGCTCACCTACCAGAAGGAGCAGATTCCGCTGACCGCGAGCGTGGCCGACGGCCGGGTGGTGGTCGTGTCGCCTCCACTGGGCACCGACACGCTGGTGGCGACGTCGCCCACCTCGTTCATCTCCCTGACCCGCGGGGCGCAGTTTGACTTCGCCATCTTCGAGACGAGCGTCGCGACCGAGGTCACCGTGACCCTGGGGCCAGGGTTCACCCTGAGCGGGAAGCGCAGGTAGCTGGCGGGATGAGACGGGAAAGAGCGGGAGAGGGCGGGAACGGCAATTCGCGCGGAGTTATACCATGAGATACGGGACGGCCCTTTGGTTTCTTCTCGCCGCGGTCCATCCCGCGGCGGGGCAGGCTCCTTCGTTCGAGGACGTCCTTTCGCTCCGCCAGGCGGGGTTCGTGGCGCTGTCGCCCGATGGCCGGGACGTGGCCTTCGCGCTCCGAACCACGGAATGGAAGGACAACCGCTACGACACCGAGATCTGGCTGTCTCGGGGGGGAGGGGTGCCGATCCAGTTGACCCGTACGGCCAAGGGCAACGCCACCACGCCCCGCTGGTCACCTGACGGCGCCTGGATCGGGTTTCTCTCCGACCGGGGGGAGAAGCAGCAGGTCTACGTCATTGCCGCCGCGGGGGGTGAAGCGCTGAAGGTCACGGCGGCCAAGGACGGCGTGAGCGACTTCCGGTGGTCGCCCGACGGGCTGCGGATCGCCTTCAGCGCCGCCGATCCCGAGAGCGATGCGATGACGCAGCGGAAGGAGAAGCACGGCGAGTTCGCGATCGAGGACGGTGACTACGTGATGACCCACCTCTGGGTCATCGATGCCGCCCCGGCCCAGTGGGCGGCCGGAACGCTCCCCGAGGCCGTCCGGCTCACCGAGGGGACGGCGTTTACCGTGGGCAGCTTCGCCTGGTCGCCCGATGCCAGCCGGATCGCCTTCGACCACGCCGAGAGCCCTCTGATCAACGCCTGGCCCAGCCAGGACATTTCGATCCTGACGGTCGCGACCAGGGCGATCCGCCCGCTGGTGACCGGGCGGGGCAGCGACAACGGCCCGGTCTGGTCGCCCGATGGGCGGTGGATCGCATTCTCCTCCGCCGGCGGCGACACCACCTCGAACTACTATCGCAACGGGCTTCTGATGCAGATCCCCGCCGAGGGCGGCACGGCCACCCGGCTCGGCGCCGACTTCGACGAGCAGATCGGCGGGATCACCTGGACCTCGCGAGGGATCTACTTCAGCGGTTGGGCGAAGACCCGTCGGCACCTGTACCGGATCGACCCCGAACTCGGCACCACCGCGCGGGCCGTAGCATCCCCGCTCGACATCGGCGGCGTGAGCTGGTCGGCCGATGGGTCGCGGCTCGCCTTCACGGCGCAGAGCGCCGGCACCCTCACCGAGATCTACACTGCGGCACTCGACGGGTTCCAGCCGGCGAAGCTGACGGCCATGACGGACCAGATCAGCAACTGGCCGATCGGCAGCGCCGAGGTGGTCCGCTGGAAGAGCCAGGACGGCGTCGAGATCGAGGGGGTTCTCCACAAGCCGAAGGACTTCGACCCCTCGAAGCGGTATCCGCTGTTCGTGGTGATCCACGGCGGCCCCACCGGGATCGACGTGCCGCAGCCCCTGCCGTACTACGTCTACCCGATCGCGCAGTGGGTGGCGCGGGGCGCACTGGTGCTCCGGCCCAACTACCGGGGCTCGGCCGGGTACGGGGAGAAGTTCCGGTCCCTGAACGTCCGGAACCTGGGCGTCGGGGACATGTGGGACGTGATGAGCGGGGTGGACCACCTGGTGAAGCAAGGGGTCGTCGACACGGCCCGGATGGGGGCCATGGGGTGGAGCCAGGGGGGCTACATCTCGGCGTTCCTGACGACCAACACTTCCCGCTTCAAGGCGATCTCGATGGGCGCCGGGATCTCGAACTGGGTGACCTACTACGTGGCGACGGACATCCACCCGTTCACCCGGCAGTACCTGAAGGGAACGCCGTGGCAGGATCCGGCCGTCTACGCCAGGACCTCGCCAATGACGACGATCCGGAACGCCAGGACACCCACGCTGATTCAGCACGGCGAGTTCGACCGCCGGGTGCCGATCCAGAACGCGTATGAGCTGTTCCAGGGGCTGCAGGATCAGGGGGTGCCCACCCAGCTGATCGTCTACAAGGGGTTCGGCCACGGGATCAACAAGCCGAAGGAACAGCTTGCGGCGGTGCAGCACAACTGGGACTGGTTCGAGAAGTACGTCTGGCGGTAAGGAGCGGGGGAGAGCGGGATGAGGCGGGACAGAACGGGATCGAGCGGGAGGGAGCGGATGAGACGAATGTGGTGCGGGGCCCTGGCCGTGATCTGGCTTGCGACTGGCGCGCCGGTGCTCACGGCCCAGGAAGCCTTCACGATCGAGCAGGTGCTGTCGGCGCCGTTCCCGACGTCGCTGGTGACGGGGAAGACGGGTGCCGTGGCGTGGGTGTTCAACTCCCGCGGTCTCCGGAACATCTGGGTGGCCGAGCCACCGGCCTACCAGCCGCGACAGCTCACCGGGTACGGCGCGGACGACGGCCAGGAGTTGTCGGGCCTGCAGTTCACCCCCGATGGCGGCTCGATCGTGTACGTGCGCGGCGGGGCCCCAAACGGGCGGGGAGAGCTGCCGAATCCATCCAGCGACCCGGCGGGCGTGGAACGGGCCATCTGGGTGGCGCGCACCTCGGGGGGCGCGCCCCGGAAATTGGCGAGCGGCGCAGGACCGGCCCTGTCACCCGATGGTCGCGAGCTGGCCTTCCTGAGCGGCGGCGCCATCTGGACGATCGGCATCGATTCCGGCGCGACGGGCCGGGCGATCGTCCGGGCGCGGGGTGGACAGGGGACGCTTCGCTGGTCGCCCGACGGGTCGAAGCTGGCCTTCGTGAGCAACCGCGGGCTCCACTCGTTCGTCGGCGTCTACGACCTCGCGTCCAAGACCATCCGCTGGATGGATCCCGGCGTGGATCAGGATGTCGAGCCGGTCTGGTCGCCAGACGGCCGGCAGCTCGCCTTCGGCCGGATGCCGGCGGACTTCACGCCGCGGCTGTTCGTGGCCGAGCGGGAAGGCGAGCCCTGGTCGATCCGGGTGGCCGAAGTGGCCACCGGGGCCTCACGTGAAGTGTTCCGCGCCTTGCCCGGCCGCGGCAGTGTCTATCGCGAGATCGTCGGTCAGCAGCAACTCTACTGGACCGCGGACGGCTACCTGGTCTTTCCCTGGGAACGTGACGGCTGGACCCACCTGTATGCCGTTCCGGCGACCGGGGGAGCCCCGCGGCTGCTGACCCCGGGGGATGGGGAAGTCGAGCACGTGTCGCTGGCGCCGGATGGCCGGTCGATCCTGTACGCGTCCAACCAGGCGGACATTTCCCGGCGCGACCTCTGGCAGGTGACCGCGGCCGGGGCACCGAAGCAGCTGACCTCGGGCAACGTCATCGAGTGGTCGCCGGTGCTCACCGGCGATGGCCGCACGCTGGCCTTCCTGCGATCGGACGCCCGCGGCCCGGCTCGCCCGGCCCTGATGCCGGCCCGGGGCGGCGAGGCACGGGACCTGGCGGCGGCCGCCATCCCGGCCGAATTCCCTGCGGCGAAGCTGGTCGATCCCGAAGTGGTGACCCTCGACGCCGCCGATGGGATGAAGATCCCGGCCCAGTTGTTCCTCCCACCCGGCCTGAAGGCTGGCGAACGGCGCCCGGCCATCGCCTTCTTCCACGGCGGCTCGCGGCGCCAGATGCTCCCGGGGTGGAACTACGGCGAGTACTACCACAATGCCTACGCGCTCAACCAGTACCTGACGAGCCGTGGCTACGTGGTGCTCTCGGTGAACTTCCGGAGCGGGATCGGCTACGGCATGGAATTCCGCGAGGCACTCAACTACGGCGCGGGCGGAGCCAGTGAGTTCAACGACGTGCTGGGAGCCGGCCTCTACCTGAAGAACCGGCCCGACGTGGACGGGGCGCGGATCGGGCTCTGGGGCGGGTCGTACGGCGGGTTCCTGACCGCGATGGGGCTGTCTCGGGCGTCGCACCTCTTCGCTGCCGGAGTGGACGTCCACGGCGTCCATGACTGGAACAACGGCATCCGCAATTTCGTCCCGGCCTACGACCCGCTCAAGCGGATCGAGGCGGCGCGGCTGGCCTTCCAGTCCTCGCCGATGGCGACGGTGGACGGGTGGCGATCCCCGGTGCTGCTGATTCACGGGGACGACGACCGGAACGTGGCCTTCACCGAGACCGGCAGCCTGGTGGAACAGCTCCGGCGGCGGGGCCTCGAACCTGAGGTGCTGGTCTTTCCCGACGAGGTCCACGGTTTCCTGCTGCACGGCACGTGGCTCCGGGCCTATGCGGCGACTGCGGATTTCTTCCGGAGGAAGCTCGGCAGGTGAGGGCTGGGCAGTTAGGCGGTTGGCGGTCGTCAGCCAGGGTCAAGCGAGGGCGCGAAAGGCGAGCGTCGCCGGTCGCTTCGATCGCGTTGTCGGGCCACGAACCGCCTGGCCGCCCAACCCCCTAACCGCCCAACCGCCCAACCCACTTCCCTGCTACCGCCGTTCCGGCTTTCCGCCCGGCTTCCATTCCGGTTTCGGGCCATCCGCGAGGATCCTGACGGCCTTGGTGGCGGCTTCGATGACCTGCGCCATGTGGGCCGCGTCGGCCTTGTCGGCCGAGTCGCCCGGCCGGTGGTAGTCGGCATGGAGGTTGAAGGTCGAGAGGGTGTGGGCGACGATGCCGCGGAGGGCGAAGGGGTAGTTATCGCTCCGCTGGAAGAAATTCTGTGAGGGCCGGGGGTCGGCCACGATCGGAATCCCGTTCGCCGCGAGCTGTTCCCCCATGTTGGAGCGCTCGTAGCCGGTCAGCCAGGCCTTGCCGGGGCCGCCCGCGAGGGAGTCGGGGCGCCCGGTCATCTCGACGTTGAAGTTCGCCACCGTCTCCTCGAGCGGCTTCGCCGGGTGCTGGAGGTACCATCTGGTGCCCAGCCCGCCCAGTTCCTCTCCGGTGAACGCCACGAAGACGATGGTCCGCTTCGGTGCGGCTCCTTCCCGGAGCAGGCGTGCCATTTCGAGGATCGTGACCACGCCGGAGGCGTTGTCGTCGGCGCCGTTGTAGATCGAGTCGCCGGCGACAGCCTGACGGATGCCGACGTGGTCGTAATGGGCCGAGACCACGACCGTCTCTCCGCGCAGCATCGGGTCGCTGCCTGGCAGCATGCCGATGACATTCCCGCCGTCCAGACGTGAGCCCGCCGGGAAGGTGTCGCGCGCGGCGAAGCTCGCCACGAGGGCCGGCCGGCCATTCGGTCCCCTGACCAGGGGAAGCCGCTGGAGGTAGCCGCTGTCTCCCGCCGGGACGAGGCCGGCGGCCTGCATCTGCCCGGCGATGAAGCCGGCGGCCTTGGCCGCGCCGCGGCTGCCGGTCATCCGTCCCTCCATGTCGTCCGCCGCCAGCGTAGTGAGCAGCCCCCGGACCCGCTCCGGGGTGACCGGGACCGGCACCGGCGCGCGAGCGGGGCCGTTGGCGCAGGCGGTGGCGATGAGGAGGATGGGAATCCAGCGCATGGGAACCAGTGAGGGTGAGGAGTGAGGAGTGAAAAGCGACGAGTGAATACGCGGGCATGAGGTCCGACAGTGGGTCGGCGGTCCTCTCACTCCTCACGCCTCACAGACAAGGTCCCTCGTGATCCCGCCGACCGTGGTGGCTCCGACCAACCCCATCGCGACCTCGAATTCGTTCCGGAGCATCTCGAGCACCGTCACGACGCCCTCGGTCCCGCGCCAGGCGAGGCCCCAGACGACCGGCCGTCCGATCAGTACCGCCCGGGCTCCGAGCGCCAGCGACTTCACCACGTCGGTGCCGCGGCGCACGCCCCCGTCCACGTAGACCTCGGCCTGGCCCGCGACGGCCTCGACGACCTCGGGCAGGGCGGTGATTCCGGGAATGGCGCCGTCGAGCTGGCGCCCGCCGTGGTTGCTCACCACGATGCCGGCGACCCCATGACTGAGGCTCTGCCTGGCGTCGTCACCCCGCAGGACCCCTTTCAGCAACAGGGGCAGCCGGGTGAGCGAGGCGAGCCAGTCCACGTCCTTCCAGGAGAAGGCGGGTTCCCGCAGGCCGCGGACGAAGTTGGACAGGCCGCTGTCGGAGCCGGAAGCGTAGAGCGCCTCGGATTCGGCGAGGTCGAAGTTGGCCACGCGCATCTCGGGGGGGAGGGCGAAGCCGTTGCGGATGTCACGCTCGCGCCGGCCGATCATCGGGACGTCGACCGTCAGCATCAGGGCGCGATAGCCGCAGGCCTCCGCGCGCTGGACCAGGTTCCGGGTCAGTCCCCGATCCTTGTGGACGTACAGCTGGAACCACTTGGGGCCCTCGGCCGAGGCCTGGACCTCCTCCATCGTCACGGTGGAAAAGGTGCTGAGGGTCATGATGGTGCCGGCCGCGGCCGATGCCCGGGCCATCGCCCGTTCCGCGTCCGGGTGGGCAAGCTGCTGGAACCCGGTGGGCGCGATGATCACCGGGAAGGGGATTCCGGTGCCCATGGCCGTCGTGCTCATCGAGATGCGGCTCACGTCCACGAGGCAGCGGGGCCGCAGGTAGAGTCGTTCGTAGGCGGCCCGGTTGGCGCGGAGCGAGACCTCGTCATCGGACCCGCCCGCGAAGTAGTCCGCGGCCGCGGGAGAGAGGTTGGGGCGGGCGAGCGCCTCGATGTCGAAGAGGTTGACCGGGTTGCCGTCAGCTTCCCGCATACGCCCGCGCCACCTTGCCGATGAAGTCGTTGAGGCGGGCCGGCTGGATCCAGCGAGTCACCACCACCAGATCGAGGGCCGGGTCGACCCAGATCATGTTGCCGCCCGAGCCGAGGGCGAAGTAGCTGGTGGCGGACGCGTTGGAGTACCGCTGGCGGCTGGTGTTGAGCCACCAGAGGAAGCCGTAGTCCGGCCTGATCGGCGTGGGAGTCAAGGCCAGCTCCAGCCAGCGCTCCGAGAGCAGCTGGCGCCCCGCCCACCGGCCCCGCCGGAGCATCAGGTATCCGAGGCGGGCGTGATCCCTGGTGGTCATCCAGATGCCGCCACCCCAGTGCGTCCCGCCGCTGACCGACTGGACATGGCGGCCGCCGATCTCGACGTAGGCGTTGTAGTACCCGTACCAGTTCCAGCTGTCGGAAGCCCCGATCGGGTCCATTACGAATTCCCTGAGTACGTCGGGCAGGGGGCGTTGCCACACCCGCAGGAGCGAGAGGGCCAGGCGGTTGACGCGGACATCGTTGTATTCCCAGGTGCTCCCCGGCGGGTTGAGTGCCCGGCTGTAGCCGAGACGCCGGTCGGCGACGTCGGGCTTGCCCCAGAGGGTGCCCTCCCACTCGCTCGTCTGGGTCAGCAGGTGCCGCCAGGTGATCGGCCGGTTGTGGTCGCTGTCGAAACCGCCGTCCTGGACCAGTTCCCGGACCGGCCGGTCCAGGTCGGGAATCAACCCGCGGTCGAAGGCCAGGCCCGCCACGGTCGAGAGGTAGCTCTTGGCGACGCTGAACGTCACGTCCACGCGGCGGGTATCGCCCCACTCGGCGATGAGGTACCCGTGCCTGAGGATGAGCCCGCTGGGGGACCAGGCCTTCACCGGCCCGAGAATGTCCGGGTACGGCTCATTCGGGAGCGGCGCGGCGAGGGTCGGCGGCACCGGGGCCGCGTTGGCCAGGGCGAAGTCGATTGCCTCCTGGAGGAGGGCCGGATCGAAGTTGGCGGCGCGGGGGTCCCGACGCTCCCAGGCGTCGCCGGGCGGGGGGAAGTAGGGACTCTGGGCGTCGACGGCCTGCAGGGGTGTCAGGGTTCCGACGATCAGCAGCAGCACGAGCAGAGACGGGCGGACGGGCAGACGGGCAGACAGGCAGGGAAATGTCATTCGCTCAACCCTTCTCCTTCGCGCATCGTTCGCCAGCCGCCCAGCCGCCCGTCAGCATCGTCATCTTGCCAACGTCCGCCATCCTGCGCAAGCTTCGCGGCGCATGCGGCATCGTCCCCTCCTCATCGGCGTGGTCGGCGGGTCGGGCTCGGGCAAGACGACGGTGGCCCGGGCGATCTACGATTTCCTTGGTCGAGACGCCGCCTTCGTCGACCAGGACGCCTACTACCTCGACCTGAGCCACCTCTCCCTCGACGAGCGCCGGCTGGTCAATTTCGACCATCCGGACGCGTTCGACACCGACCTTCTGGTGGCGCACCTCCGGCAGCTGCAGGCGGGCGAGCCGATCCGGAAGCCGACCTACGATTTCGCCGCCCACACCCGCGCCGAGGCGGTGGTGGAAATCACCCCACGGGACGTGATCCTGGTGGACGGGATTCTGCTCTTCGCCGACGCCCGGCTGCGGTCGCTGTTCGACATCAAGCTCTTCGTGGACGTGGCCGACGACGTGCGCTTCATCCGGCGCCTGCAACGCGATGTCGAGGAGCGGGGCCGCAGCATGGAGGACGTCATCCGGCAGTACCTCTCCACGGTGCGGCCGATGCACCTCGAGTTCGTCGAGCCGTCCAAGCGTCACGCCGACGTGATCCTCCCCGAGGGGGGACACAACCGGATCGGGATCGAGATGATCCTGGCGCGGGTGGAGCTCGAGCTGACCCGGCGCCGGCAGGCGGCGGTCGAGTAGGCTCTCCCTCTCTCCCTCTCCTTCTCTCCTCGCGGGGTTCTTCATGCATCGTCGGCTCCTCTCGCTGGTTGTCCTCCTGTGGATCGCCGGCCCGCTGTCAGGGCAGGCTCCCACGGAGACCACGCTCACCCCGGCGGCGTACCTCGAATACGAGACCGTCGCGGAGCCCCGGCTCTCGCCGGACGGCCGGCAGGTGGTCTATACGCGCCGGTGGATCAACAAGGGTGAGGACCGATGGGAGTCGGCCCTCTGGATCATGGACGCCGATGGCGGGCGGAACCGCTTCTTCGCGAAGGGCTCGTCGCCCGTCTGGTCGCCCGACGGCACCCGGGTGGCGTATCTCGCCGAGGGGGAGCCGAAGGGCAGCCAGATCTTCGTGCGCTGGATCGACCGGGACGGCCCCCCGACCCAGGTGACCCGCGAGGCGCACGCCCCAGCCGCAGTGCGCTGGTCGCCGGACGGCCGGTCGCTCGGGTTCGCGCGGTTCACGCCGACCCCGACGCCCTGGACGGTCGAGATGCCGTCGTTCGGCGAGGGCGCCAAGCTGACGCCGGCGCCTCGGATCACCGACCGGCTCCACTACCGCGCCGACCGGACCGGATATCTCGATCCGGGAGTCCGCCAGATCTTCGTAGTGGCGGCCGACGGTGGAACGCCGCGGGCGGTCACCCCGGAGACCCTGGTGCTCGGGGCGCAGTTCGACGCGCTTCCCGGCGGGGTGACGTGGGACTGGATGCCGGACGGGCGCGCGGTGGTGGTCGAGGGGTACCAGGGGAACAACGACCTGATCTATCGCGACTCCCACATCTTCAGCATCGACGTCGTGACCGGCGCGGTGCGGCAACTGACCCAGCAGCGCGGCACCTGGACGTCGCCGCGGGTCTCGCCGGACGGACGCCGGATCGCCTTCGCCGGCTACGAGTACACGAAGCAGACCTACCGGGCGGCCGACCTGTACCTGATGAACGCGGACGGCAGCGGGATCACCCTGCTCTCAGGAGCCTTCGACCGGGCGCCGGCCCAGGTCGAGTGGGCGACCGACAACAGCGGGGTGTACTTCACGGCCGAAAACGAGGGCTCGATGAACCTCCACTTCGCGCCCGTGGGCGGCGGGGTCCGGCCGGTGACGACCGGCACCCACATGCTCGCGCTGGGCTCGGTGACCAGGGCGGGCGTCGCGGTGGCGACTCGGAGCACCTATCACAAGCCGCCGGACGTGGTGCGCATCAACCTCCGGAAGCCGTCGGAGATCACCCAGCTGACCTTCGTCAACGACGACCTGCTGGCCAATCGACGCCTCGGCGAGGTCGAGGAGTTCTGGTACCGGTCGAGCGGCGACGCCAGGATCCAGGGGTGGATCGTCCGCCCGCCCGACTATGACCCGGCGAAGAAGTACCCGCTGCTGCTCGAGATTCACGGCGGGCCCCACGGGATGTACAGCGTCGGCTTCGACCCGCTCTTCCAGTGGATGGCGGCCCGCGGCTACGTGGTGCTCTACACCAATCCGCGCGGGAGCACCGGTTACGGGACCGCGTTCGGCAACGCGATCAATCACGCCTATCCGAGCGTGGACTACGACGACCTGATGGCGGGGGTGGACACGCTGCTGGCCCGCGGGCTGGTGGACCCGGCGCGGATGTACGTGGCCGGGTGCAGCGGCGGCGGGGTGCTGTCGTCGTGGGTGATCGGGCACACCAGCCGCTTCGCCGGGGCGGCGGTCCGCTGCCCGGTGACCAACTGGCTGAGCTTCACCGGCCAGACCGACGTGCCGCTCTTCGTCGCCAACTTCTTCGAAAAGCCATGGTGGGACGATCCCCAGCCGTGGCTGAGGCAGTCCTCCCTGATGTACGTCGGCAAGGTGGACACCCCGACCCTGCTGATGACCGGCGTGCTGGACATGCGGACGCCGATGCCCCAGACCGAGGAGTTCTACGCGGCGCTCAAGATGCGGGGCGTCCCGACGGCGCTGATGCGGTTCGAGGGGGAGTGGCACGGGACCAGCTCGCGCCCGTCGAACTTTCTGCGGACCGTGCTGTACATGGATTCCTGGTTCAGCAAGTACAGTCGGTAGGCTGGCTACCTCCGGTACCGCTCCAGGTACTGCAGGTCGTCCTCGTCGCTGCGGACCACGTAGACGGTGCCCTTGCCGAATCCGACGACCCGGCTCTTCGGCCGGAGGGTGACCTGGCCGGTGAGGTTGCCGGACGCGTCGAAGACATCGTAGACGGGATGCGGGTCGCCGGCCTTCCGGGTCCGGGCCACCCAGACCTGGCCCTCCGGGGTGACCTGCACCGCCTCGCGCCCGGTGAATGGCGGCTTGGTCTCGGGCCACTTCGGCTCCTCCTGGGTGGCCGCCAGTGCCGAAGGCGGCGGGGCGGCCCGGGACCCTCCGGGGCCGCCGAAGGCCATCACCATCGGCCGGGCCCGCGACTGCTGTTCGCGGTATTCCTTCTTGTCGGCATCGGTCACCTTGACTGGCGCATAGCTCACGGCCGGGCCGCTCCGGCTGGTGCCGTTGGCGAGCCAGGTCACCCGGTAGGGCTCGGGCTCGACCATCGCGATCCGGCCGTCCGGTGCCACGGCCCAGCCCACCTGCTTCGGCCAGGCGACTCCGCCGCCGATCCGAATGGACATGGTATTGCCGCCGCTGCCGCGGGTGACCTGGGGCCGCATATCCGGCGCGATCGGCAGCCAGCCGACGGTGTCCACGTCCTTCGCCCGGTCCCACCGCATCAGCGGCACCGAGTCGCCTCCTTCAGCCTCGGTGGGCAGTGGCAGGCCCTGAAAGTAGAGC